>DAOWLV010000070.1 GCA_030643455.1 Candidatus Krumholzibacteriia bacterium
CAAAGTGCCCCCGGGGGCGCTTTTTTGAGCTAATTTGTTTGTTTTCAATGTATTAAAATTCCAAAATTGGCCCTTATTGTCGTTTTACAACATATTTATTGTCAAACAACCAGTAATTAACAACATATATGTTGTCCCCAAACGCCCCCCGGGGGGCGTTTTCCGCAATGATATCCAATATCCCAGTTCGCCTGGAATCGTCGCACAGGATGTTGATCTCTTCGGACAAAATTTCAGATGCACAGCCAAAGGAGATCAAACCTTCGGCAAAAACGCCAGCAGCAACCGGGCCATGCGGTCGCGCACCATCTTGCCGACGGTGACCACGTCCTGGTGCGACAGCTCGGGCTGCCCGGTTTCACGCGCGGGATTTGTGATGCAGGAAAGCCCCACCGGTGACACGCCCATCCTCTTGAGCAGAACCGTCTCGGGCGCTGTCGACATGCCGACAGCGTCGCAGCCCATGCGCCGGAGCATCCCTATCTCGGCCTTTGCCTCGTAGGCCGGGCCGTACATACTGGCATAGGTTCCGCTGTGCATCGGCACACCTGTTTCGGCGGCGGCGGCGACCAGCTTGCGGGCCAGGGACGGGTCGAAAAGATCGGGCACTCCTCCGCTGCGGCCGACTTCGGCCAGAAGGGCGGCGGTCTTGGCGTCGGCTCCTGCCGCAGGGGCGAACGGCTGGGCCAGCAATCCCCGCAGGGGATCGTGAAGGTGCAGGTCGATCTGGTCGCGAATCACCATCAGGTCGCCGGGCACGTAATAACGGTTCAAGCCCCCGGCGGCGTTGGTCACGATGGCCGTTTCGATACCCAGGCAGGCCAGCACCGCGGTCGGAAGCAGCAGTTCGTCGAATGGCAACCCTTCGTAGGGATGGAGCCGTCCCTGCATCACCACCACAGGTACGCCGGCGGCCGTGCCACAGACCAGGCGGCCCGTGTGCTCGGCAACCGAGGTGGTGGTGTAACCGGGGATGTCGCCGTATTCGACGGCCTGAGAGTCATCAACCGCATCGGCAAAGTTGCCCAGTCCGCTGCCCAGGATCAGGCCCACACGGCCGGCGAAACCCTTGGCCGTGAGCCAGTCGACGGCCTCGGCCACGCGGTCACGCCAGCAGTCGGAAAGGATGTTCAGTCGTTCGGTCATGACTTGTCCGCCTTGCGTCCATCGAGGTCGAACTTGTCGCGCAACGAAGAAAACGTCTGAAGTGCCTCGAGAACCATCTCCCCTTTGGCATGTTCGGGCAAAAACGCGCTCTTGAAACCGTTGATGAGAAGGTTTTCCGTTTCCAGCAGCGTCAGGTCGAAGGTGTCCACGGCCAACCGCAGCTCACGCGTGGGCGAGGTCCGCGCGAAAAGGGTGTTGTCCGTGTTCAGGCAGACGCGCACCCCTTCCTTCATGTAAAAGCGGAAGGGATGATGGGCCAGATCATCCACCACGCAACTCTGCAGGTTGCTGCTCAGGCAGATCTCCAGGGGCACCCGGTTGTCGACCACGTAGGCCATCAGGTCGGGATCCTCTTCCAGCCGCGTCCCATGCCCGAGGCGGTTGGCGCCGCAACGGTGCAGAGCCTGGTGAATGGACGCAGGGCCGAACCCCTCCCCCGCGTGGATCGTGGAGTTCTGGTTGTGGTTCATCACATGGTAGAAGGCCTCGAGATGGTCCTTCGCCGGGTAGTCCTGCTCGGTCCCGGCCAGATCGAAAGCCACCACGCCGCGGCCTTTCCAGTCCACTGCCAATTTGGCCAGTTCCAGCGACTTGGCCGATTCGATGGTTCGGATGCCCGTGATGATGATCCCCGACCGAAAGCCGGCCGAAGTGGCCGCGTCGACCAGACCCCGGTGTACCGCGGCCACGGCCTGGTCCGGAGTCAGCCCCTGCTGGGTGTGCAGCAACGGGCAGAACCGGACCTCCAGATACCAGACGCCCTGCTCGGCAAAATCCTCGGCCAGTTCGCGCGCCACGCGGACCAGGTTTTCCTCCGTTTGCAGCACCGCCAGCGTGTGGTCGAAATACTCGAGGAACTCATGCATCACGCACTCGCGGTCGGCAGGAAAATACAGGGCCCGCACCTCGTCCGGATCGTCGGGCATGTCCATCCCTGCGGCGCGGCCGAGTTCCATGAAGGTTTCCATGCGCAGCGATCCGTCCAGATGGCAGTGCAGATCCGTCTTGGGCAGGGCCTTCAGCAGATCATCGGGTATGTCGGGGCCGCGCAGCAGGTCGCTCGGCCGGTAATCACTGGTTTTCAAATCTCATCCCCATTGGCCAAGGCACAGCATGTTCACCCGCCGTTGCGCTCATGTTTTTCAAGGTGGAATTCCCGGATCATTCCCAGCAGATCTATCTGGGCCTGTCGATCATCCCTCAGATTGATCTTCTCGGTGTCGATCGTGCGCACCGGACACAGGGCCGGCGCCCTTTCGATCCAGTCCTCGTAGGCCAGGTGAAGGTCCTGCAGGAAATCCAGCGGGATGTCCGACTCGCAACCTCGCCCACGCTGTTTGATCCTGTCCAGGGCCGTTTCCGGTTTGCACTTCATGTAGACGATCAGATCGGGCGGCTGCAGAAAGGCCACCATGTTGCGAAATACCTCGCGGTAGTTCTCGTAGTCGCGGTCGTCCATGCACCCTCGTCGATGAAGCGTGGGTGCGAAGATCTCGACATCCTCGTAGATGGTCCGGTCCTGGACCGCCGATCCCGGATTGTCCAGGATGATCTTCTGCACCTCGAAACGCTTGCTCAGGAAATATACCTGAAGGTGGAAGCTCCACCGTTTCATGTCCTTGTAGTAGTCTTCCAGGTAGGGATTGTTGATGACCGGCTCGAAGTACATCTGCCAGCCGAACACCTCACCGACCATGGTCGTGATCATGCTCTTGCCCACGCCGATGTTGCCGGCGATCGACACGAAAAAGGGCGTGGCGGGACCATCCTTCTTGGGAAATTTCCTTTTCAGGGTGTTGACGTTCATGCATCGGTCTCCGGTTAGACGGCCATGAATTTCTTCTCGAAATCCTCGACGATTTCCAGCAGATGTTCAGGTAGCATCCTTCGTGTCGCCAGTTCAATTTCACTGGGCACCGCCGAGAACCTGGCCTGGGCCAGAACGCCGGCCATGCAGGCCTGGGTATCGGCGTCTCCACCCAGGGATACGGCCAGACGCACCGCCTGTTCCCAATCCTGGCCTTCCAGGAAGCAGATGATCGCCTCGGGCACCGATCCCTGGCAGGACACGTCGAAGGCGTAGTCGGGGCGAATGGCCTTGACGGTCCGGTCGAGGTCATAACCGAAACGACCGGAAATCTCCTGCTTGATCTGGGCGGGTTCGGCGCCCTGCCGTGCCAGAAAAATGCCCAGCGCCACCGCCTGGGCGCCCTTGATGCCTTCGGGATGGTCGTGGGTCACGGCGGCTGATTTTTCGGCTTCGCGGAGAACGTCTTCCTCGTTGTCGAAGGCAAAGCCCACCGGGCCCACCCGCATGGCCGATCCGTTGCCCCAGCTGCCATAGGGCTTGTCGCCAGGCCCATGGAGCCATTCCTGGAATCTGGCGCCGTAACCCGCCAGGGGATAGAGCCGGCCGAAGATCCGGTAGTTTTCGGCGTAGTTTCCGTCCGTCATCAACGAAAAGGCCGTCGCCACGGTCAGGACGGAATCATCGGTGAACTTGCTGCCCTCGGCGAACAGGGGGAAATCGATGGACTTGGTGGGACAGAATTCATGGGCGGACCCGATGATGTCCCCGGCGATGGCTCCCAGCATGATTCTCCCTCTTCGGTGGTGGTGATGGGGAGTGATTATCCGTCAAAAGGCATGGTTTGGGCAAGCTTTCGCTTTCACGCCTCCAGCAGGGGCCGCGCCACGATCATGTAGGCAGCGGCGGCTCCGGCGTGCCCCAGAAGGGCGGGCCAAATCGATCCGGTCTTTTCGCGCAGCCAGCCCCAACCGAACCCCGCGGCGAAAATGGAGGCCATGAAAAGCAAAGCCACCGGCAGGTTGGGATTGAGGAGATACACCGTCACTCCGTGATAACTGGCGTAGCAGGCGGCGATCAACAGGATTGTCGTATTGCGCGGCCTCCTGTCCGACATCTCGCCGTGCACGAAACCCCGCCAGTAGAGCTCCTCGGCCGGACCGTTGACCAGGACCATGAACCAGAAAAGCAGGGACATGTTGCCCTGATCCACACCCCACCTGCCCAGGATTTCCGGGATGTTCTGGTCGGCCAGGAATATCCCGCCGAATTGACGGAAAGCCAGGATGGTCCCGCCGGCCAGGACCACGCCCAGCCCAAGCCCCAGCAGCAGCCCGCGTGCGGTGTCTGGCCCGGTCAGACCAAGGAATTCCAGGTGGTCCCCTACGGTGAAGTGGCGGCGCAGGAAATTTTGTGCGGCGGGCAAAACGAGGCAAAAGCCAAGGTGGTAGACCGCGAAGACGGCGAAGACGTTTCGGGCAATCAACAGGCACGCCACCACGGCCAGCGGGGCGCCCAGGAGCCAGAACCAGCGCTCACGGGTTGTGTGATCATGATCCTGTCGCACGTAATTCCTCCGAGCCGATCGGGTCATGGACGATTCACCTGAACCAGTTACCACAGGCTAACATTGAAGTGTGTTAATATCGTCCAAATGTTGACCTTGATGGTAATTTTCCAGGAAGAGCCCGGGCGGTTGGTTCCCGCTTCGGCCCTGGTGTTTCCTCGGCAACCGGGCAAACCGGCCCTGGTCGTGCGCAGCCTGACCGAGCCATCTTCCCTGAAGGATCTCATTGAATCGGTGGCCGTTCCCCATTGCGAAGTCGGTACGGTTTATTCCCTCGTATACCGCCGGGAACGGTCTCTGGATACCCTGACGGTCCCCGGGGATGTCCTTGAAGTCCGGGGAGTCAAACCGCGTCGACTGCTCTCGCCGAGTTTCCTGTGCGACGGCCATCTCGGCAAACTGGCCCTCTTGTTGCGCGTCATGGGATTCGATACGGCCTGGGACAATTCCTGGTCCGAACCCGGCATGGCCCGCCGGGGAATCAACGAAAACCGCACGGTCCTGACCAGAAGCCGCTCCCTGTTGAAACGTGCATCCATGGACAACGCCATGCTGATTCGTTCCGATGATCCCGACGAGCAGGCCCGCGAAGTCTTGCGCCGATTCCTTTTGGCCGATCAGGTCCGGATGTTCGGCCGCTGCAGCAAGTGCAACGGCCGGCTGCGTGAGGTCGCCAAGGCGGATGTCGCCGCGCGCATCCCACCCAAGACGGCCAAATGGCTGGACACCTACTATCTTTGCCGTGAATGTGACCAGCTGTTCTGGGAAGGAACCCATGTCACCGCCCTGCGCCGGCGGATCGAAAAAATCCTGGCCCGCTGCCCGACCCCCGACCGACCGGATCCGTCATGACCCGCAGCCAGACAACCCCACTGAAACTCGCCCTGCCCTTCTGGCGCTACGGCGGAATGTTCGGCCCCGATTCCAGCGCCTTCCTGCTGGACAGCGTCATGGATCCCGATCGCCTGGGCCGGTATTCCTTTCTGGGGGGAGATCCCTCCGCCCTGCTGACCGCGCGGCGTCTAGCCGGCCCAAGTCTGTCGATGGCCCTGACGTTAACCACTTGGCGCCAGCCTGATGGAACGCGACTCGCTACCCCTCTGGTCCGGGATTGGTCAGGCGACCCTTTCACCGCCCTACGCGATCTTAACCGTGATTATCAACTCGAGTTGAGCGAGAAAAGGCCCCCCGGGGGGCCTTTTCAAAGCGGTCTGATCGGCTATTTCGGCTACGAAACCGGCTATGCCATTGAAGTTCTTCCTGACACGGGCAAGGACGACCTCCAACTCCCGGACCTCGCTTTCATGGTGGTCGACGAGGTCCTCTGCCACGACCACACAACGGGCGAGACTTTCTTAACGATCATCGACCGCGGAGATGCCGATTCTGTCCTCCAGGATTGGCGCACGAATCTGGCTGGCTTCGAAGCGGACGCGGAGGTCAGGAGGACCGGATGCCATACCCCCGATTCCCCGGGGCGTCTGGAGGGGTCCGGAGCCAGGAGGGCGGAGGACCCCGGAAGCCGAGCCAGCCGGAGCCATGGATGGCGGAGGCCGGCGTCCCCGGGAATCGGGGGTATGGCATCCGGTCCTCCTGACGTCCGCGCCCACTTCACAAGAGAGTCATATTGCACCGCCGTCCAGAAGTGCAGAACCCACATCTTCGCCGGCGATGTCTTCGAGGTATGCCTCACCCACCGCCTGGAAATGGACCTGCCGGGCACCCCATGGGACCTGTACGGAATCCTGCGGGAAATCAACCCCGCCCCCTTCGCCGCCTGGCTCCAGTTCCCCGGCTTCCAGGTGGTCAGCGCCTCCCCCGAGCGGTTCCTCCGGCTGGATAACGACCGAACCGCGGAGAGCCGCCCCATCAAGGGCACCCGCCCCCGCGGCACGGACCCCACCGAGGACAAGCAGCTTCGCGACGACCTCGCCAACTCGACCAAGGACCGCGCCGAAAACGTGATGATCGTCGACCTGGTGCGCAACGACCTGGGCCGGGTGGCCGAGATCGGCAGCGTCGAGGTGCCGGAGTTGCAGACCATCGAGGAATACGCGACGGTTTTTCAGATGGTATCGACGGTGCGGGCCCGGCTGCGCGAGGACCGCGACTCCTTCGACCTGGTCCGGTCCTGTTTTCCCGGCGGATCGATGACCGGCGCGCCCAAGATCGAGGCCATGAAGATCATCGACTCGATCGAGCCCGTGAAACGCGGCGTTTATTCGGGCGCCATCGGCTATTTCGACCATTCCGGGGTGATGGACCTGAGCATCGTCATCCGCACCATCGTTTGCCAGGACGGCCGCGCGACCTTCGGGGTCGGCGGAGCGATCGTGGCCGACAGTGATCCGGACGACGAGTACCAGGAAACCCTCGACAAGGCCAAGGCGCTCATCGCCGCGCTCAACGCGCTGGCCGACACCGGGGAGGCCCCATGAAAGTCGTGATCCTGGACAACTACGACTCCTTCACCTTCAACCTGTTCCAGATGGTGGCCGAGTTGTGCGGCGGGGTCGAACCTCTTGTTTTCCGGAACGACGCTGTTTCCCTGGCCGAAATCCGCGACCTGGCACCCGACCGCATCATCATCTCCCCCGGGCCGGGCAGTCCGGAAAAATCCGAATACTTCGGCGTTTGCCGCGAGGTGATCCTGGAGCTCGGGGAACAGGTGCCGGTATTGGGCGTCTGCCTGGGTCACATCGGCATCGTCGAAGCCTTCGGCGGCCGGATCGTGCGCGCGCCCGAACCGCGCCACGGCAAGACCAGCTTCATCCTCCACGACGGGACGGGCATCTTCACCGGAATGTCCGAACCCCTGGAAGTGATGCGTTACCACTCGTTGATCGCGGAGAGGGAGTCGCTGCCGGAATGCCTGACGATCACCGCCTGGACGGACGAAGGTCTGATCATGGGTGTGCGGCACAAAAAATGGCCGATGGTCGGAGTGCAGTTCCACCCCGAGTCCATCGGCACATCATGTGGCCACGATCTCGTGTGGGCGTTTCTCGAGGGCCGTTATCTGACCGGAGGGCCGGAGGGGCCGCCGGAGATCTGATAGTCTGTTTCGAGTTCAAAGTGGCCATCCGGGGCCAAGCGCCCTTATGCTGTATTTCGAAACCGCCCCCCCAAACACGCCGAATTCTGGAGCAAGACCATGGCTGAAAACCTCGACACACACAATCGCGCCCTCCAGGTGAACCTGGATCCCCGCTTTTACGGTACCTTCGCCGAGATCGGAGCCGGGCAGGAGGTGGCGCGCTGGTTCCTGCAAGTGGGTGGGGCGGCCGGCACCGTGGCCAAGACCATGTCCGCCTACGACATGAAATTCAGCGACGATATCTACGGCGAGGGCACCCGCTATGTCTCCCGCGATCGCATCCTGGCCATGCTGGATCACGAATATGCCCTGCTCATCGAGCGGCTCGGCGAAAAGCGTGGTGCCGAAACCAACTTCTTCGTGTTCGCTAACTCGGTCTCGGCGCGCAACTACCAGGGCACCAACGAGTGCCACGGCTGGCTGGGACTTCGTTACCAGATGGCGCCACGGGGCGAACCCAGCGAATTCCTGCTCCATATCAACATGCGGGATACAACGAACAGCCTCCAACAGGAAGCGCTGGGTATTCTGGGTGTGAATCTGCTCTACACCGCGCTGCTCGGGCCCAAAGACCCGGACGGATTTTTCGCATCGCTTGTGGACGAGCTGAGCCTGGATCGGATCGAGGTCGACGTGATCGAGGCACGGGGCCCGGAACACGGCACCCACGACGCCTACATCCTGGGCACCAAGCTCGTGCGGGCGGGCCTGGCCCAGGCCGTGATGCTCGGCGCGGACGGGACCCTTGTCCAGCCCTCCGATGTCCTCCGCAAGCGCCCGCTTGTGATCGAGCGGGGCATGTTCAAGAACACCCACACATACCAGCAGCAGATGCTGGAGGGATCAGTGCGGCGCCTGCAGCAGGAGGAGGATTGCGAGCGGGATCCTGTCCTTCTGCCGGAGCTGTCGGTGAACCCGGTTGAGGGATTGGAGGCCCCGGACGAGGAGGAGACATTGCGCCGCCTGCGTGGAATTACATCCCTCAATCAACCCATCCTTTTGAGCCGCTTTCCCGAGGTCTATCACCTGACCGAGTACCTGCAACGGTACACGACCGAACCCATGCGTTTCGTGTTCGGGGTGTCCACCTGGGTACAGGTCCTTCACGATGCCCAGTACCAGAACCTCATGGGTGGCCTGCTGGAAGCCCTGGGAAAACTCCTGGCGGATCAGGTGAAGATCCACGTCTACTCAATGCAGGTGGAGGCTTACCGGGCGGCATTGCCCAAGAGCTTCGAGATATCAGCCGAGGTTGTGGTGCCGACCGAAGGGTTGGTCACGGCCGAGAACATCAGGTTCCCGAAACCGGTGGAGCATCTTTACCGGTATCTCTACGAGGCGGGGTGGGTGGCAGCGGTGTCCCCGGATGAGGCCTAATCTCTTTTCTCGACGGATTCCAGCCGCTTTTCCAGGTCGGCCAACCGCTGTTCCATATCCTTGGAAGGCTTGCCTCCGAGGAAGTTCACCTTCAGCTTTTCCGCTACATCCAGCAACTGGAGCATGAGCAATATCACCACACAGGCCGCGATGATTCCAACCACTTCCCACATGATTTTCCCCTCCGGCTAGATTTTGTGCCTGGTTCCGCACCGCGGGCATTTCGCCTCCGGCGCCTTGAAATCCGGCGGGATTTTCAGGACTGTGCCGCAATCGCACTTGATCTGCTTGTAACCATCCTCGCGGTAGAAAAAATCGTCCACCTGGCGGGCAATTTCGCGTTGCGAGGCCGACACCTTTTCGCGGATCGGAGCCTCGGCCGCTCCGCTGTCCTCCTTGAGGGCGGAGCCGGGTATCACACCCTTCTTCGCACCCTTCACTTTCATGTAACCACGATCATAATCCGCGAAACTTCCGGCTCCCATGGAGCGCAGAATGCGGATCCGCTCGTCGATGGGAGGATGCGTGCTCGTCGCGTTGGCCGCCATGTGATCGACCCGTTTGAGAGGATTGATGATGTACATGGGGGCCGTCGCGCTGGTCGCCCCGCCCAGCTTGTCGGGTGCGCGGCTGATCTTCTCCAGTGCCGAGGCCAGACCTTCGGGATAGCGGGTGAAGGTGGCGGCCGAAGCGTCGGCCAGGTATTCACGTTTGCGCGATACGGCGAAGTAGATCAACCGGGCCAGGATTGGCGCGAGAATCATCAGCACGATAGCGATGATAGCGATGATGCCCGACCCGTCCTGCCCGCCGTCGCGCCGTGACCGGCTGCGCCCGCCCCCGAACCACATGCCGCGCAGGCCGACCTCGGCCAGGATGACGATCGCTCCGGCCAGCACGCCCGCAAAGAGCATCAGCTGGATGTCCCGATTGCGGATATGGCCTATCTCGTGGGCGATCACGCCCTGCAGTTCGTCGCGGGTGAGCCGTTTGAGCAGCCCGCTGGTCACCGCCACCGATGCGTTTTCGGCCCGCCGCCCGGTGGCGAACGCGTTGGGCGCCGGATCGTCGATCACGTAGATCGCCGGCATCTTGGCCAGACCGGCGGCCAGGGTCATTTCCTCGACCACATTGAACAGGATCGGCAGGTCTTTTTTCTCGACCTTGCGCGCGCCCGAGACCGCCAGCATGACGTGGTCACCCTGGAACC
>DAOWLV010000456.1 GCA_030643455.1 Candidatus Krumholzibacteriia bacterium
CCAACCACCAGGCTGGCATCCAGACCCAACTCCGGGAGGGGATCCGGGCCTTCATGCTGGATGTGATGTCCGGCGTTCCGGTGGGCGGTGTTGTGAAAACCGACATGGAGGAAGGGGAGATCGTTCGGGCCAAACTGGAGCCCAGCCTGGGAGCCGAAGGCCTGGACGCCGCCCTGCGGATCCGTGAACGGCTTATCGGGGGGGATGAAAGCAAAAGGGATCTCTTCCTGTGCCATGGTTTTTGTGAACTGGGGTCGTCCCGCCTGATACCCGTGCTGGTCCAGTTCAGGGATTTCCTCATTCTCAATCCCGGCGAGGTCATCATCATCATTTTCGAGGATTCCGTTCCCCCATCCGCGGTCGCCGGCGCCTTCGAAGAGAGCGGCCTTGTGAACCTTGTCTACCGGGGTGCGGTGCAATCCCGGTGGCCCACCCTCGGAGAGATGGTCAGGACCAACCAACGGGTTCTCGTGCTGGCGGAAAACGACAGCGAAGGTGTGCCCTGGTATCATCCGGCGTTCGAAGTCTGTCAGGAAACGCCCTACCATTTTTCCAGTCCCGATGAATTCACCTGCCGGCCCAACCGCGGCGGTGACTCCGGCTCCCTCATGTTGATGAACCACTGGATCACCACCCCGCCGACCTCCCTCCCCAGCATCGCCGCCCGGGTCAACGCCCACGACTTCCTGATGGAAAGGGTCGCCGCTTTCATGAAGGAAAGGGGCAGGACTCCCAACATCATCGCGGTGGATTTCTATCAAACCGGGGATCTGGTCGAGGTCGTACGGGAGTTGAACGGGGACTGATCCCGGCTTCACGGCCCAAAAACGGCCCGCCTCCAACCGGAGACGGGCCATTTTCTTTTCGACGGAAAACCGGAAACTAGGCGTCCTTCGCCTCCAGCTTGAGCAGCTTTTCCCACTCATCGTCTATATACTTCTGGCTGGCCTCGAGGATGTGCTCGTTGCCGGGCTTGAACAGGTGCTTGAAGCGACCCTGCTTCTTCATCCAGTCGGCGATGGGTTTCCGATCCTTGGGCTTCTGGTTGATCTTGTACACCCCGTTCTCGACCTCGAACAGGGGCCAGAAGTTGGTCTCCACCGCTTCCTTGGAAAGTTCGATCCCGATGGCCGGATCGAAGTGCCAACCCACGGTGCAGGGCATCAGGATGTTCAGGAACGCGGGACCGTCGCAGGCCAGCGCCTTTTCCACCTTCATGGCCAGATCCTTCCAATGGAAGGGCGTTGTCTGGGCCACGTAGGGAATGTTGTGCGCGACCATGATCTTGGTCAGGTCCTTGCGGTTCTGCTCCTTGCCCTGCTTGACCGAACCCGCGGGCGCGGTCGAGGTGTGGGCGCCCAGGGGCGTCGCGCTCGAACGCTGGATCCCGGTGTTCATGTACGCCTCGTTGTCGTAGCAGACGTAGAGCATGTTGTGGCCGCGTTCCATCGCCCCGGACAGGGACTGCAGACCGATGTCGTAAGTGCCACCGTCACCGCCGAAGGCGATGAAGTTCATGTGGTCCCGTTCGACCGGTAGTTCGCCGTGCTTCTTGAGCGCGCGGTAAGCAGTCTCCACGCCGCTGATCGTGGCGGCGCAGTTCTCGAAGGCGCTGTGGATGAACGGGGTCTTCCAGGCCGTGTACGGGAAGATGGTGGTGACCACTTCCATGCACCCGGTCGCCCCGCCGATCACCGTGTCGGCGCCCGCGGTCAGCATGATCTGCCTGAGGATGTTTGTCCCCGTGCATCCCGCGCAGGCGCGGTGTCCTCCGGCAAGGAGGTCTTCGTGTCCTGTCAACTTTTTGAGATTAGTTGCCATGGTGATGCCTCCTTTCCTAGGACCTGATACCCAGGAGGTTGATGTCGTTTATCGCGCCGCCGGCGGCGACCTTCTGGAGATCCTCGATGACCGTCGCGACCTGCTTCAGATCGAAGTCGCGTCCGCCCAGACCGTAAATGTACCCGTGGATGGGAACCTTCTGGCCGTACATGGCCGAGCGGATTTCCATGAACACCGGGCCACCCTGGCCGCCGAAACTCGCGCTGCGATCCAGCACGCAGACGGCTTTTCGTCCGGCCAGCTTCTCGGCGATGTACGCGTGGGGGAAAGGCCGGAAGGTACGCATCTTCAGCAGACCGACCTTCACACCCTTCTCGCGGTACTCGTCGATGACGTCCTTGGCCGTGCCCGCGCTCGAGCCCAGCATGATCATCACCATGTCCGCGTCGTCCATCTTGTACTCTTCGCAAAAACCGTAATGCCGGCCCGTCAGGGCGCCGTACTCCTCGCTGACGGCCTGGATCACCCCGGGAACCTTGTCGTAGGCGGCCAGCTGGCTGCTCTTGTGCTCGAAGTAGTAGTCGGTCAGATCCAGGGGTCCGACCGTGATCGGGTTCTCCACATCCAGCAGGGTGTAATTGGGCTTGTACTTGCCGATGAAGTCGTAGGCCGCATCGTCCGGCAGCATGTGCAGGGCGTCGGCGGTATGACTGATGATGAACCCGTCGTAGTTGACCATCACCGGCAGCCGGACGTCCATATGCTCGGCGATACGCCAGGCCATGACCCCGTTGTCATAGCTCTCCTGAGCGTTTTCACTGAACAGGTGAATCCAGCCGGCGTCACGGCCGCCCATCGAATCACTGTGGTCGCAATGGATGTTGATGTTCCCGCTCAGGGCCCGGTTGACCAGGGCCATGCAGATGGGCAGGCGCAG
>DAOWLV010000400.1 GCA_030643455.1 Candidatus Krumholzibacteriia bacterium
CGCAGCAAGGAAGACGCTTCGGTCGAGGAGTACTTCATCAGCTCACGCTCGTTGAAGTGGCCCTCGATCGCGCTGTCGACCATCGCCACCAACATCCATGCCGGACATTTCCTAGGCATGGCCGGCTCAGCTTACCTGTTCGGATTGGCCCAGGCCAACCTCGAGATCAACGCGGTGTTCGGCATCCTTGTGGCCGCCTTCGTATTCGTGCCGCTGTATCTGAACCTGAAGGTCGTGACGATCACCCAGTTCTTCGAACTCAAGTTCGGGTCGCGCGTGGCCACGGCCTATTCGGTGCTGACGATGGTGCTCTACGGCTTCCTGTACCTGGGCACCACGCTCTTCTGGGGCGCCTACGCGATCAACGCCCTGTTTGCCGAGCAGATCCAGTTCCTGGGGCCGGATCCGGCGGTCCGGATCATGATCATGATGACCTTTCTGGGGATGTTTTCCGCCTTCTACACCTACCTCGGAGGATTGCGCGCGGTGGTCAGGACCGACGCCATCCAGTTTGTCCTGCTGGTGTTCGGCGGCCTGGCGTTGACGGTCCTGGCGGTGAACAAACTGGGAGGATGGGACCAGCTCTACGTGCAGACCGACCTGATGCACCTGCACCTGCCCGCCGATCACCCCCAGCTGCCGTGGACCGCCATCGGGGCCATGCTGCTGCTGAACCTGAACTACTGGGGGAGCAACCAGATCATCCTGCAACGGGCTCTGGCTGCCAAGTCGGTCCGGCACGCCCAGGTGGGGCTGCTGGCAGCCGGGGTGCTCAAATACGTGATGGCGGCGATCATCGTGGTGCCGGCCATCGCCCTGGCCGGACTGCTGAAGGACAATCCGCTCTCCGATCCCGACCAGGCCTACCCGACCCTGGTCAACATACTCCTGCCGACGGGTTTTCGCGGGTTGATCCTGACGGGCCTGTTTGCTTCGCTGATGAGCTCGGTCGATTCGATCTTCAACTCGGTTTCGACGCTCTGGTCCATCGACATCTACCAGCGCCGCATCAAGCCGACCGCCACCGATCGTGAAGTGGTGGGCATGGGCAAGAAGGCCATCGTCGTGACCTTGCTGGCCGGGCTGTGCTTCGGTTTCGTCCAGGTGTTTATCAAGTTCCACAATCCCGATTTCGCGCTGACCCACTGGTTCAACGACATCTCGTATTACATCAAGGTCGGGTTCGTGATCCTGATCATGTCGGCGGTTTTCCTGTACCGGGCCAGCTCGACCCTGGTGCTGGCGATGATGTTCCTGAGCATCGGTATCAAACTCCTGCTTGAACAGCTGCTGCCGGACGTTGCCTATTTCAACATCACGGCCCTGACCATCGTGATCGGTTTTTCGATCGTGGCGGCCGAAGCCTGGCTGAAGAACCGGCGAGGAATCCGGTGGAGCGAAATCTGGCACGTGGAGGACCGGGGTGTCGGGATGATGGGATTGATGTTGCTGGCGTCGGTGATTTTCCTGCAGATCTGGTTCCACTAGGGCAGGGATTTCACCAGTCTGGAATCATCCTTCAGGACGTCCAGGATTTCCGGGTCGTCGGGGACGAGTTTCAGGAATTCCCCGAAGGCTGCGCGAGCCCGGTCCGGGTGGCGGAAATTCAGGTAGCAGTACCCGAGCATCCTGTAGTCCTCGGGGTTCGAAAAAGCGGGATCCAGGAGCCTGACCTGGATGAGCAGCGCAACCGATGGAAGATAATTCCTCACCCGGCAACGGGTGACGGCTTCAGCGAGCATATCGTTGGCGGTCGGGTTTTCACCCAGCCCCGCCTGGGATGCGAACTCCTTCATGTATTTATCGAAGCCACTCCGATCACCGGCAAGATAACTGGCGAGGGCCAGTCGGAGAAGGGTGTCCAGGGGGGCGTCGGGCCCGTCGAGAAGATCCCGGTAGATACTTGATGCCTGAAGGTAATTTCCAGAGGCGAGATTGGCGTCACCCTCGGCCTCCCTGACCAGGGTGTGGGTTCGTGATCCAGGGTCCATCATGGAAAAAAGCGGGAGCATTGGCTGACCGACGGTCCAGTTCATGTACCAGCGGGCCAGTTTGGTGCGAAGATAATCCAGGCGGTCGAGGCCTGCAGGAGACGGGCTCGGTGATATCCTCGCCCCAAGGTCGGGTGGGTTCCAGGCAGCCGGATTTTCCACGGCATAGAGGGTCGCGGTTTGTTTGCGGCCGGATTTTTCCCTGTACCGGGCAGCGGCCAGAAAGCGATATCCTGGAAAATTTCGAACTGGTTGACGATCGGTCAACATGGGGGCCAGCGAGGGGAACATCCTGCTCTCGATATCGGAAACCAGCAGATAATGCATTCCCGAGGCGGCCATGTCGTTCAGTTGCCCCCGGGTGGAGATCGAGCCCACCGGAGCGCCCAGGTAATAACCGATATGGGGTTTGCGGGCCGCGATGGGTGTGTCATCACCGAAGGTCAATCCTGATTCACGGACGGTTTCGGTCAGTTTCAACAGGGCCACAGGAAGGGGGTGCCCTCCTGCGACGCCCTGGGATCGCTGGATTCCCCGGTAGGTGCCAAGAAGGGCTGCGAGCGCCAACACCACGAACAGGCCTTTCGTGAAAACTCGCGGCCTGGACCGGGTCAGGTAATGGGCCGCGCTTCCGAAACCTGCGGACCACCAGATCAACAGGGTGAGCATGAAGCGCTGGTTGTAGAACACCGGCAGGAGGGAGAGATAGGTGATCAATCCCGCCAGGATAAAAACCAGACAGCGGCGATTTCTCCAGGATCGCCAGGCAAGGACCAAACCGGCCAGACCGGTGACGGCCCAGACCGGGCCGACCAGGAGCTGGATGTCCAGCCAGATATGCCGGAAGATGTTGCCGGCCATGGTGCCGAGAAAACGTCCGGGATCCAGCCGGAATACTTCGCCGAGTGAGGAAAAACCGACCGAATCCACCAGATGACCGATGTTGGCCAGATTGGGGTTGGTGCCGTAGACCTCTTCGGCCACCAGGGCGAAATTCCGGTTCCAGAACGGATCGCCGGTCTGGTTCACCAGGAACAGGAACCATGGCAACGTGACAGCGAACCAGGCACCGAAAAATGAGAGAGCCGTCATCGCCGCGCGTTTCCAGGGGCGCACCAGAACCAACGCCGCCAAGATGCCCACCGGAACCAGGGCCATCCCGTTGTAGCGGGTCAGGTAGGCTATTCCGGCACAGAGGCCGGCCAGGGCCCAGGTCCGGTAGTGCCTCCGGTTCTGCAAAAAAAGGAGGGCCAGGGTTCCTGAAAAGAGGGCCAAGTACACGAGATCGGTGCAGGCCCGAAAGGAGTACTGGATCAAGGTCGCGTTGGCCGCCAGGAAC
>DAOWLV010000002.1 GCA_030643455.1 Candidatus Krumholzibacteriia bacterium
GGGCCGGGGCGGCTTTCTCATGGTCTCTGCAGTTCGACTAGGAAGCGAGTTTCGCCAGCAGGTCCTTTTTCAGCCCATTGTTGGCTGGTTTTTCGCTGAACCATACCGTCCACAGGGCCTTGACGAATTCGAAATTCGTGAGGACGCCCTGGTCCTCACCATTCAAGGTGGTCTGCATTCCCACACTGGGGATGTAAGTGAAGACGAGTATATCCCCCTCTTCCGCATCCTTCGAAAAATAGGCGAAGAATTCGTCCATATCCGCCTGGAAAGGGGACATGTCTTCGTAGTTCTTCTCGATGACATCCTTGAAGGCGTTGACGAGCTTCTCCCGGCTGAAGCTCCGCACAAGGTCCATGCGGATCATCTTGGGAGCATCCAGGTTCAACAGGGCCATGCCCAGGTCCCCTTCGAGTTTGGCTTGTTCATCCACATAGGAGACGATGACGTAGACGTTCACCTTCATGAAGGTCTTTTCCCGCAGACCCACCCCGGTGACGGTCAGGATATGGCCCCCGACCTCCGAATCGAGGTCACGGTGTCCTCGAATTCCATTTTCGTGCCGGGTTCGACAATGGCGCCAGCGGTCAGCGGCAACAACAGGATGAGCAGGACAAACATACTGGCAATGTGCGCGAATTTGTTCATGGCGTTCTCTCCCTGGCCGGTGAAAAAAATGACGGGACGATTGCATCCAGTGGCCGCAAGACTACATCCACAACCTGGAACAGACAAGCAAAAGGGTTGAACCCCGAAATATCAAAAAAGTGCCCGTGGACGCCGAACGTCCACGGGCACCGGTTGTGCAGGGGAATTTCTACTTGAACTTATTCTTGTTGCCGTCGTGGTCGTCGTCATCCCGGTCGTCACAATGTCCGGGTCCTATGTCCCCGTTGTTGTAATCGTCGAAGGCGCCGTGCCACATCCTGACCATGTCCTTCTCGTCGTGACTCAGGCTGTTCCAGTCATCGTGGTCGTGGTCAGCCAGGAAAGCGTCCGCGTCGGACACGTAGTCGGCAACATCGACATCGCTGGCGCCGGCGGCGAAGTTGAGCTTCGCGGCCAGCAACTGGGCATACATCTTGGTGATGCCGTTGTTAGGCCGACCGTAGGTCCTCTGCTCCAGGACATCCACCGCGATGGCGGCCGAAGTAACGACCAGGCTCTTGTCCCCGCCGTCATCACCGAGGGTGATGTGCAGGTACTGACTCACCACGTCATCCTGAGGGCCGAAACCGGCGTGGTTCTTCCAGAAGCCGATGGTCAACGTGCAGCCGTCCTGGACAGGAAGGTAGATTCCCGCGTCCCAGGTCATGTCGTTCTCGCCGGGATCGAGGGTGGTACACACTGTGGCTCCGGTGACTGGATCGGCGTCGCTGTCCTTGGCCGGGTCGCCGCCCATGTTCATCGGGCTGAAGACGTGGTCGATGGGCAGCGTGAAGCGCACGTTGTAATCGCCCGGCTCCAGTTCACAGAATTCGTAATAGCCGTCGGAATCGGTAAAGGTATTGTCCAGGCTGTTGCCCTGGCAGTCCTGAAGAACTACCTCGACACCAGGGACGCCCATTTCGCCGTCATCCTGGATGCCGTCCATGTTCTCGTCGAACCATACGTAATCACCGATGCAGGCCAGCTCCGGCGGAGGCGTCACGGGTACGGACAGGCCTGTACCGACCCAGGCCATGGAGGCGCCGAGGGGTTCGTTGCTGTTCACGGAAATCAGCTCCACGGTCAGTTCGGTCGCACCAGCGGGCACATCCACCAGGATCACATGGGAATCCCACAACGGTCCCTCGTCGCTGCCCAGGACATCGTTGAAGATCTGGTCTCCGTCAATGGTGGTCACCTTGATCTGGTTGGGTCGGTTCTCACCGACACTACCAGCGAACACGACCAGGTCGGCAACCCGGCCCGTGTCTTCGGCGTTGAAAGTGAAGGTCTTGGGAACGGTGCTGTTCAGGGATCCGGCGAAGTCGAAAAACGCCAGGTCCAGGCCGTCGAACAGCGAAAGTTCGGCCAGGTTGCCGTCATCGTAGATGACCAGGATTCCGGCGCCGTTGTTTTCATCCAGATCGTTGCCGGAGAAGTCGAAATCGAAGTCGGTGATTTCGAAACTATTCAACCCGGGAACAACCATGCCCAGGGACGTGATGTCCGCCCGGTAGGCGAAGAAGTTGTAGTTTTCGAAGAAGTTGGTCGGACCACCGATCCCCATGCCGGTGACCGAAGTCCCGTTGATCGAGATGGTGTCGTCGCCAGCGTCGCTGGTGGTCCCGCCCTCCCAATACAGGAGAACCTGCACGACCGTGGCGTCCATCGGAACGATGAGGTCGAAGTTGCCGGTGTCGGTGTCGACCATGCCGACTCCACCCTCCAGGAAACCGGACCCGTCGGCGATGGCAATACTGGGCACACCGAGTTCTTCGGTGCCGTCCTTGTCAACGCTGGTCGGGGTATCAGGTGCCGTCAGATCGGCTTCCTGGCTACAGCCGGCAGCCAGGATCCCCACCAACATCAACAACATGATAATGCGAAAGCTTTTCATTCGATCGTCCTCCTAGAAGATGACATTTCTTGAGACTTGGATTGGACTGAGTTGAACTTGAACAAGACACCCAAAATTGAGCGCAGTTAATTGCCACAAAATTATCTCAAATTTGGTAACGTGTGTCAACAGGAAGGTGAAAAATATTACCAAATCAATAAAATAAGCATATTGAATAGGTTATTCTCCCCCAAAGTGCCCCCCGGGGGCACCTCATTGATCTAATTTGTTTATTTTCAATGTGTTAAAATTTCAAATTGGGCTTTGTTGTGCTTTTGACAATATATTTAGTGTCAATAAATCAGAGAAGTAAATAAATATATTGTCAGGCGTCACCAAAGACAACATCAATGCCGTCCCCAAACGCCTCCCGGAGCCTATTTCCCCAGTTTCTCCCAGACCGCGCCCATGTTCATGCCCCCGGCTTCGGCGATCCGGGCGTGCTTGCGGGCGTCCTTGCCATTGTCCAGGTAGCTGCAGGCGATACCCAGATAGGCGTGGGCCATCAGGTTGTTCGGGTCCAGGGCCAGGGACTTCCGGCAGGATGCCTCGGCCGACTCGAACTGTCCGAACCGGCAGAACAGCCGCCCCTGGCGTGCGTAGGCCTCGGCCTCCCGCGGATCGATGGACAGCACCTGCCCGTACGTGGTGAAGGCTTCCCTGTTCATTTCCCGCTTTTCAAAGGACCGGCCCAGGGCCAGCCACAGATCCGGATTGTCCGGATCCGAGGCGATGAACTGGAGGCAGAGATCTTCGGCTTCGATCGTTTCGCCGATGTCCATCAGCCCATTGACCAGGCGCACCCGGACCACCGCATCGGTAGGCGAGAGGTTCAGGGCGCGGCGGTAGGACTCCACGCCGGCCTTCTTGGACCCCATCCGGAAATGGATCTCACCCAGACGCAGGTGGGCCTTCGGGTTTCCCTTGTCGAGAGCCACCGCATCGCGGGCCGCCGCTTGCGCCTTGGACATCCGATCGCGGGCCTCGTAGACCACTGCGAGTTCGACCAGGAGATTGGAAGACGAGTTGGCCTTGTTGCGGCCGATTTCCAGGATATCCTGGGCTTCCTTCATCTCGCCGGCCTCTACCAGGAAACGGCTATAGTTGATATAGGAGGCGGGATCCTTGGGATGCTCGGCAATCAGGGCCCGGCCTTCGACCTTGGAGCCGATTTCATCCACCGCACCGGCAGGACACGAAGACATGACCAGACCAAGAAGGACCAGGACGGCAAGAGGAGTGATACGGGAAAAATTGGGTCTGAACATGATAGATTCTCCGTAGCGGCGATTCCCAGGACAACGATTCCCGAAAAATTGAATTTCCAGTCCGGGCCGCTTCAGTTTCGGCACGGAACCGGTCCTTTCTATCCTATCAAATTCGATGCCAAGACGGTCGAGACCCGATTCAAAACGAGAAACCTGTCGCCGGAAACCTAAATCCTCATGTCAGGCCCCCAGCCGCTGCTGGACCTCGGCCAGACCCTGGCCCGCTTCATCCACCAGATCCTGCAGGATCTCCCGCAGGGGTTGCACCTTGTTGAGGATGCCCACTGATTGCCCGGCCATCAGGGACCCGTGCTCCACGTCGCCGTCGACCGCGGCGTTCCGCAACGACCCGACCCAGTATTCCTCGACCTTGAACTGGGCGTCCTGCCGGCTCAATTCGCCCTTTTTCATCTTCTCCAGCAGTTCAAATTGCAATTCCCCGAAGTGGGTCATGGCGTGGTTGTTGAGGGCCCGCACCGATACCACCGGCAGTTTGGTGCTGTACTGGGGAGTGGAAATGGCCTCCCGGGCACGCGCCCTGATGAACACTTCCTTGAACTTCTGGTGGGTGTTGCATTCCTCGGCCAGGACAAACCGGGTGCCCATCTGGGCTCCCGCCGCCCCCATCAGGGTCAGATGGGTGATCATCCGACCGGTGGCGATACCGCCGGCCACGAAGATGGGAACTTCCGGGAAATTGAAGAGGATTTCCTGCAGCAGCACGATGGTCGACACGTGGCCGATATGTCCACCGGCTTCGCTGCCTTCCAGGATGAGACCGTCCGCCCCGTAACTGATCATCCGCTTGGCAATACTGCTGGTCGAGGCGAAACAAAGCACCTTGGCTCCGCTCTCCTTGGCCTGCTTGACCTCCGACCCTCGGGGAAGCGACCCGGCGAAGACGATATGACCGACCTTTTTCTCGCAGAGGATATCCAGATGGGCCTGGTAGTTGGGGGCAATGGTGATGACGTTTCCGCCGAAGGGCCGGTCGGTGAGTTTGCGGGTCTGGTCGATGTAGTCGGCAAACATCTCCGGCGGCATGTTGCCGGCGGCCAGGACGCCGAAAGCTCCCAGGTTACTCATCAGCGAGACCAGGTCCGGATCGCTGATCCAGGTCATGGCACCGCACATGATGGGCAGTTCGCTGCCGAGGAATTCCTTCCCCCTGCTCCATATCCTGTCGAGGCTTTTGGTGGACCGTACCGGATTCAGGGCGCTCATCAAAATCCTCCTGAGGCGGAAACACCGGTCAAACCGGTGTGACAGGGCCCATCAAGCGGGGCCGGGATATTTTCATCATCCCTTCATATAGCAGAAGAACCGGGGATTTGCAACCGATGGCGCATCCCCGGTCCTTCTGTTGATCGAGACACACTCCTACCGGTCGAGATTGGCCAGCATCACCTCGGCGATGTCCCGCGCCTTCAGGCTGTCGCTGCGGTCGGTTTCCTTGATGGCGTCGCCGAGCATCGTCAGGCAGAAGGGGCACGCCGTGCAGACTTCGGCCGCGCCGGTGGCGGCAGCTTCTTCAATCCGGTTGTGGTTGATGCGTGTGCCGAGGTCCTCCTCCATGAACATCCGGCCGCCGCCGGCTCCGCAGCAGAAGCCCTCCCGGCGGCTGCGGGGCATTTCCCGCTGCTCGATGCCGTCGATGGAGGCCAGAACTTCGCGCGGCGCATCGTAGATGTCGTTGTGGCGGCCAAGATAGCAGGAATCGTGATAGGTGACGGCGACCTCTTCGCCACCCTTCATTTTCAGGCGCCCCTGTTGGACCAGTTCGGCCAGCAACTGGGCGTGGTGGATGACTTCCACATCTTCGAGTCCGAAATCAGGGTATTCGTTGGCGATCATGTTGAAGCAATGCGGGCACGCGGTCAAAACCTTGCCCACCTTGTATTTCTGGAAGGTCGTGATGTTGGCCGGAGCCTGCATCTGGAACAGGTACTCGTGGCCGACCCGTCGGGCGGGATCGCCGCAGCATAGTTCCTCGGTGCCCAGCACGGCGTAATCGACACCGGCGGTGTTCAGCAGGATGCACAGGGCCCGCAGGACATCGGAATTGCGGCTGTCGAAACTGCCCGCGCAACCGACGAACAGCAGATAGTCGGTCTGTCCCTTGTCCCGCAGCAGGGGCACCTCGAGGTCCCCGATCCAGTCCTCGCGGCCGGCGGCGCTGACGTTCCAGGGATTGCTGTTGTTCTCCAGACCCTTCAACGCTCCCTGCAGCACCGTCGGCACCTTGGCCTCCATCATGACCAGGTGGCGCCTCTGGTCGATGATGTTCGGAATGTGGTCGATCATCACCGGACAGCAATCCACACACCAACCGCAGGTCGTGCAGGCCCAGATGGCCTCTTCGTCGTTGATCTCGCCGATCAGGGCGGGCCGGGCTATCGCTTCGACGGCCGCGGCGGCCTCGGCGGTCTTGCCCTGGGCCTTGAGCTTGCCCACGGCGATAAGGTGGTCGGCCATCCCGTACGCCTGGTCCCGCTCATCGATGATGATGGAACGCGGCTTGAGCGGCTTGTCAGTCAGGTTGGCCGGGCACATCTCATCGCAACGACCGCATTCCGTGCAGGTGTACATGTCCAGGAATCGCCGCCAGGAAAAGTCTTCCAATCGGCCGACCCCGAACACTTCGCGGCCCTCGAACTCCATCTTCTCAAGGGCCGCGCTGGGCGTCAGGCGCCGCAGGTAGACCGCAGGCAAAGCGGTGATGACGTGAAAATGTTTGCCGAAGGGCAGGAAATTCAGGAAGGAAAACAGAAGGACGATATGCAGCCAGAACATGGTATGGCCCCAGCCGGCCACCACGGATTCGGACTGACCCGAAAAAACCCCTGCGGCAAGGGTGGACACCCACGCCCAACCTCTCTCCGCATGCTCGGGTTGCTGGATAAAAAGAGCCGCATCGGCCAGGAAGTCCGTCACCATCAGGGCGGCGATCCACAGCAGGACCAGCAGGGCTTCGAAATTCAGATGCAGACGGCTCGGTTTGACGACCAGACGCCGCCAGATGCCGTAGAAAACCGCCAGCAGCACCAGGATGGCAAAGGTGTCCTTGAGCAGGGCATAGACCAATCCAAGGGACCCGCCCAGAAGCGGCAGATGGAATTCCGGCGAATAGCCCCTGCCGACAAGAGTCACCGTCCGGGTGACAATCACGAGGAAGCCGAAGAAGATCGTCAAGTGCATCAGGCCGGCCCAACGCTTGTACAGCAACCGTTTCTGGCCGAAGCCGAGGATCATTAGGGATTTGAAGCGTTCCCAGGGCCTGTCCATCATGTTGAGGTTTTCACCGGAGCGCATCAACCAGTAACGATCGGCCATGGTGTTGATGAACATGGACAAGGACAGGAACATGAGGATGGACATGAAAACCGGATTCACGCGGGCCCCTTCCTTCGCCTTAATCCGGGCTGGTCGACCACACCCGGAACCCTGACTGAATGGTCATTCAGTGAGGATAAGGCATGGATCACTTGAAGCCCAGGAAAAAAGGCAGGCCCGCATGGGGCCTGCCTTGACAACCTCTTATGTGAAATCTACCGGAACAGGGCCTTGAGCTCCCCGAAGGTGGTGGCGGTGACCGGGACCGCAGAATCGATCAGGATCAGGTCACCGAGACTGTGACCGAACCCCAGGTCCATGTTGTCGGGTCCGCGAACGTCCACGGTCTGGAAGATCACCGGTGTCGATCCGAAATCCAGGGCGGTGAAATGGCAAACCGCGATGGTCGACGACTGGTCGTTGGTTCCGTCGAGGATGGAACTCGCGAAATGGATCACGCCCTCGGGATCCACGCCGGTGTAATCGAAGAAGAAATAATCCTGACCGGTATCGGTATACCAGGGCCCGGCAGTGATGGCGTCGAGATGGAGCAGGAGGGGATCGAAGGCCAGCACGGCTTCAACTCCCTTGACCGCTTGCCCCGCGCAATCGATGGCGATGTCCACCGTGAAGATGAAATCCGAGGGAATACTGATCGTGGGATCAACGAAGAGTTCCTGGGCAACGGCCGTGGGCATGTCCCCCAAGCCAACTCCCGTGGTGACCAGAATTGCCAGGACGAAAAAAATCCGGCGTCCTCGCTGGAACAACCCCTCGATCATCAATGCCTGAAATAGATTCTCGCCCATGTCAATCTCCCCGGATCGTTTCCGATCCTCCCGATTAAGGTATGGCGAACAGGAAACCTGCCGAAAATGTCAATTGCAGGGGGCGATATCCTTCAGTGGGCAGTTTATACCAAAAATCATGATTTTTAAAGCGATTTATTCAAGTTACGATATTATTATCGGTTAACCGGGACTTCAAATTCTCCCTTGTTTACAACATGGGCCGGGAACGATAGATTTCCGGCATGTCTCCTGAATCACCGACTTGTCGGCCTGAAACTGGTTTTTCCAGAAAGGAAACTCCATGAACGATGCCCGGAATCTCAACAATCTTTCCGACGAACGGATCACCGAGATCCTCACCAACATGAAACGTGTGGCGGTGGTCGGGCTTTCCGCCAAGGAAGACCGGGCCAGCCACGGCATCGCCAGGTTCCTGGTCGGTCAGGGTATCGATGTGGTCGGGGTCAATCCGATGCTCAAGGAGGACGTCCTCGGGATCACTGTCTACACCTCCCTGGCCGAGGTGCCGGATCACGTGGACGTCGTTGACGTGTTCCGACGCAGCGAAACCGTACCACCGGTGGTGGACGGTGCCATCGCCATGAAGGCCGGCATGATCTGGATGCAGGAAGACGTCGTGCATGAAGAAGCCGCCGCCAAGGCCCGCGCCGCCGGGCTCGAAGTTGTCCAGGACCGCTGCCTCTACAAGGAATGGCTGCGGCTGATGAATGGTTGACCCGGTGAATGATTTCAAGTCAGACAAGGTACTCCACCAGCCGTGCAATCTCGTCACCGGAGCTCTGGGTTTCGTGGGGCGACACCTCGTACGGAGCCTCCTGTTGGCCGGTCATCCGGTCGTGGGCCTGGACCTTTACCCGGCGGACCGGAACCTGCCGGCGACCGTGGGTCCGTTCACGCTGACCGGACCCGCCGACGGCTGGCCCGAAGCCATGGTGTACACCGCGGACTTCGGTCGCTTTTTCTACCTGTCCTGCCCCCTGGAAGAGATGGGCCCCATCGCGCGATTGGTAGACATGCTCCGGCCGGTCATGGTCTACCATCTGGCCGCCCAGAGCTCGGCGGCTGTTTCCTTCCGGGATCCCGGCGGCACTTTCGCCGCCAATGTCCAGGGCACCCTGAATCTGCTTGAAGCAGTGCGTGCAATGCCCGACGTGGAACGGCCTGCAATGTTGTCGGTGGGGTCATGTGAGGAATACGGGCCCCAGCCGGAAAGCGCCTACCCTCTCCGGGAAGACACGGCCCTGAACCCCCTTTCACCCTACGGGGTGAGCAAGGTCGCCCAGACCCTGCTGTGCCGTCAGTATGTCCTCTGTCATGCCCTGCCGGTGGTCATCGCCCGCTCCTTCAGCCACACCGGCCCGGGTCACGACACCCGGTTCGCCTTCCCCCATTTCGCCCGCCAGATAGCCGCCGCCGAAGCCGGTGTGGGGCCGGCCGAAATCGTCACCGGGGATCTTTCGCCCGTGCGAGACTTCCTGGACGTGCGGGACGTGGTGGCCGCCTACCGCCTTCTGCTCAAGGAAGGTCGGCCCGGGGAAATTTATCATGTAAGCTCGGGGAATCCTTTGACGATAGGTCAAGGACTCGAGATATTGGTTGGCGGCGCAAAAACACCCATCACCGTTCGCAGGGATCCGGACCTGAATCGACCCTCCGATACACCGGTCATGGTGGGCGACAACACGAAGCTGCGCCGGGATACCGGGTGGGAACCCGACTGGGAGATCAACGACACCCTCATGGGCCTTCTTCACGAGGCCCGAAAGGAATTTCAATGATACGAATCTGTATGGTCGGCACAGGGTATGTCGGTCTGGTATCCGGCGCCTGCATGGCCGATTTCGGTCACCGGGTGACCTGCGTGGACATCAACCAGGAACGCATCGAAGGACTGGTCAAGGGTGTCATTCCCTTTTACGAACCGGGCCTCGACCGTCTGGTCCTGAAAAACGTGGAAGAACAGCGGTTGACGTTCACCACCAGTCTGGCCGAAGGCATCAAGGACGCCGACGTCGTCTTCATCGCGGTGCAGACTCCCATGTCCGGGTCCGGGGAAGCGGACCTGAAGTACGTCATGAAGGTGGGCGAAGAAATCGGTGAACTGCTCGATCGCTACCTGGTGGTCGTCACCAAGAGCACCGTTCCGGTGGGCACCAATCGCGCTCTCGAAAAGGTCATCCGGGCAAAGCTCACCTCCGATGTGGAATTCGACATGGCCAGCAATCCCGAGTTCCTGCGGGAAGGGTCCAGCATCGAGGACTTCATGCGCCCGGACCGCGTTGTCATCGGTGTGGATTCGGAACGTTCGGAAGAGCTGATGCGCGAGATCTACCGGCCGCTTTTTCTGAGCGACACCCCCATCGTAAAGACAGGCATCGAGACCGCCGAACTGGTCAAGTACGCCGCCAACAGCTTCCTGGCCGTCAAGATCTCCTTCATCAACGAGATCGCCAAGCTGGCCGAATCGGTGGGCGCGGATGTGTTCGACGTGGCCAAGGCCATGGGTCTGGACAAGCGCATCGGGCGCAAGTTCCTCCACCCGGGCCTCGGCTTCGGCGGCAGCTGCCTGCCCAAGGACACCAACGCCATCGTCCATATCGCCCAGGAAGCCGGCAGCGAGATGTCCATCGTCAAGGCCGCCATCGAGGTGAACCGGAACATTCCCGCGCGGGCCATCGCCAAGGCCGAAAACCTGGTCGGCGACCTGACCGGCAAGACGGTCGCCCTGCTGGGTCTGGCCTTCAAGCCCAACACCGACGACATCCGCTCCGCCGCCAGTCTGGACCTGGTCAAGCTGCTCGAGGCCAAAGGCTGCAGGCTGCGGACCCACGACCCGGCGGCCATGGAGAACTTCAAGAGTGTCCATCCCGATCTCACCTACTGCAAGTCCCCCTACGAGGCCTGCGAGGGCGCCGACCTGACCATCCTGGTCACCGAGTGGAACCAGTACCGTCAGCTTGATTTCAACTGGCTGAGCGAGGCCATGGCAGGAAATGCTTTCCTCGACTGCCGGAATGTGTATGATCGACCCCACCTGGAAAAGTTCGGCTTCAAGTACGATTGTTTCGGCCGGGCGGATCACTCCTGGCCTACGGACTGAGGACTTCATGGCATCGACAAACAACAAGCGGGTCGGGCGCTACGACCTGATCACACCCATGCTCCCGTGCAAGGATGAGATCCTCGCCAAATTCGAGAAGTTCCTCATGTCCGGGCATTACATCCTGGGCGAAGAGGTGCGCCTGCTCGAAGAAGAACTGGCCGAAGCCTGCGGTGTGACCGACGCGGTGGGCGTGGCCTCGGGTTCATCGGCCCTGTTCGTGGCACTGGCCATGGCGGGTGTCCGTCCGGGACACGAGGTCATCACCACCCCCTACACCTTCGACGCGACCATGGAATCCATCGTCCTGCTGGATGCGGTCCCGGTTTTCGTGGACATCAGGCCGGAAGACCTGAATATCGATCCGGACATGATCGAACAGGCCATCACTCCCAGGACCCGGGCCATCATGCCGGTGCCCATTTTCGGCGCTCCCTGTGACATGAACCCCATCAACGCCATCGCGGCCAAACACAACCTCGAGGTCGTGGTGGACATGGCCCAGGGCTACGGAACGCTCTACCACGGGCAGCCCATGGGGGCCTTTGGCCGCATGAGCACCCTGAGTTTCTACCCGACCAAGAACCTGCCCGGTATCGGGGACGGCGGCATGGTCCTGTGCCGTGACCAGCGGGACGCGGACCGGATCCGAAAGATTCGCGCCCACCAGGCCGTCCGGGCCAACGACCACCTGTACACCGGCTGGAACAGCCGCCTGGACGAGGTGCAGGCGATGGTCATCAGGGTCAGGCACGGCCGCTTTGGCGACGAGCAGGGCGACCGGGACCAGGTGGCCGCCATCTATGACAGCTACATCCCCGCGAAAAATCGCCTGCAATTACCGATGGGTGATGAAGGCATGAAGGTGACCCATCATCAGTACTGGGTCCGCTGCACCGAGCGCGACCAGTTGAGGGATCTCCTTGAAAACAACGGGATCGATACGGCCGTCTACTACGATCCGCCCCTGCACCGCCACGTGTTGGCGGAGTATGCCCGCGTCAGCGGGGAATTGACCGAAGCAGAACGGGCAGGTCGCCAGATCCTGATCCTCCCCATCCACGCGGCCTTGCCCTTCGAGGACGCCCACCGGGTCGGGAAACTCGTGCAGGGTTTCCTGAACAACGAGGCCAAAACCGCTCACTCCTGAGTTATCACGAGGTCTGTGCATTGAAATCCAGGGTTATCAGTTTCGGCAGCCTTGCCTCGCCCCTGGCCAGGAACCAGACCCAGTCCGTCATCGACCGGATTCAGGAACGCCAACCCCGCCTGACCTGCCAGTTGAATATCTGGGACTCCCCCGTCACCAGCCGGGAAAAGGGAAACGAACCCTTCATCGCCGCCAGCCGCCGGGAAATGGAATTCCTGGAACAGCAGTTGAGTCTGGAGCGGGCCCGCCTGATCGTGGCTGAAGCTGCCGACATGGTCCTTCCCCTGCCGGAGGATCTCGCGGTCATCTGCGTGCCGGACCGGGCCGCCCCTTTCGATGCCTATCTCAACCGGCAGGGCCTGATCATGGACGAGATGGATCCCGCCAGTTGCGTAGGCGTGCTCTCCATGCGCTCACGATCCCAGATGCGATCCCGATGGCCGGACATCAACTTCCGGATCCTGCGCGGCGGGGTGGATCGAGCCATGGAAACACACCTGCAGCGCTCCGAGATCGACGGACTGGTCCTGCCGGCGGCCGTGACCGAACATCTGGGTATCCAGGGCATCGTGGCCGAAATTTTCGCCCCGGAATTCATCCTGCCGGGCCCCGGACAGGGAACCCTGGTCATCCTCGGCCGGGCGGGCGACCAGGAAGCCCGGGAACTGCTGGCGGATCTTCATTCTCCGGACACCGCGATCGAACTGGAAACGGAGCAGGCCTTTTGCCGGCGCATGATTTCGGACCAGGATCTTCCGGTCGGCGCCCTGGCCCGCGTTGCCGGGGGCGAAGTCGTGATCACCGGGACCACGGGCCCCGGCACCAAACGCATCGCCGTCAACGGGGAAACCCATGAAGCCGAGGCGGTGGGCAGCGGTTTGGCCCAACAGATCCTGTCCCGCGGTGAATCCTTCGCCGACCTGCTGGAAGCCGACTTTCCCGATGGCTTGCCCGAAGACAATGACGAGGATGTCACCATTCTCGAGGAACTGCCGGAGGAATCCCTGCCCGGATCCGGTGAAAACGACCACGGATACCCGACCGAAATCTCCACCTCCGGAACCTGGTCGGAAGAGGATGAAGATCTGGATGAACTGGAGAACCTGAAAAGGCTGGAGGACCTGGCCGGAATCGAAAAAACTCCTGCCTCACACGATGACGATGACGATGACGACGATGACTTGAATTCGTATCACCATGAGGATTGATCAGACCCCGAGCCACCGTGTGACCGGAGCGTTTTTATCCGCGGGTCAGATCCCGTGAAATACGGGCGGCGGCAAAGGGATCGCGCATCTGGGCCGTGCCCACCTGGATACATACCGCCCCCAGGGCAAAAAATTTCAAGGCGTCCCGGTAATCCTCGATCCCGCCCACTCCCACCACCGGCACCCCGGACCGGGTGACGATTTCATCAACCTTGGCCAGGGCGATGGGCCGGATCGCCGGTCCGGAGTAGCCGCCGAACCTTCTGGGAAGGACCGGCCGGCCGGTTTCCAGATCGACTTCCAGGCCGATCACCGTATTGATGGCGCTCACCGCGTCGGCGCCGGCTTCGGCTGCCGCGGTGGCCAGGGCGGCGATGTCGGTGACGTTGGGAGTCAACTTGGCCAGCAGGGCACGGTCCGGTAGATGCCGTCGGGCAGCCCGGACACAAGCGGACACGGTAGCAGGATCCCGCCCGAAATCGTGGCCGCCCTCGGCGACATTGGGGCAGCTCAGGTTGATCTCCACCCCATGCCAATGGGAAAAGCCGGCCGCTGTTCCGTGCAGCCTCTCGGCCATGTCACCGAATTCGCCCGGCCGGGTGGCGGCCAGACTCACGACCGTCGGAACCCCCTGCTCTTCCAGGGCAGGCAGGGTGGTGGCAAGAAATTCCTCGAAACCCACGTTTTCCAGCCCGATGCTGTTGAGCGCGCCCAGGCCAGTCTCCGCCAGCCGCGGCATGGGATTGCCCGCCCTTGGCTGGGGAGTGACCGTCTTGGTGACCACGGCCCCCAGGCCCTGGTAGGGCGAGGTGAACCCCGCGGCCTTGATGTCGTGACCGGTCAAACCGTACGCGAAACAACCGGATGCGGTCCAGATCCGACCGGGATACAGTCGGGGACCCAGGGTGAATGGTTGATTGGGATCGATGGTCCACCAGGCAGGCAGGGACAAGATGATTCCTCTTCCGTTGTCGGGGCGCCGGAGCCTTTGCGAACCCACCGGTGCCCGGTTGATCAGATACCATCGGCCCGGGAAAGATCCGGGTGTTCGTTGTGCTCCCAGGCGAGATCCGCGGCATTGAAAACGGGACCTTCCTGGCAGCAGGTGGCGTTGCGCCTGGCCTGGGGACCCCGTGCGGGATCAAGCACCGGCACGACACATCCCTTGCAGACACCGTACCCGCAGCCCATGTGTTCCTCCAGGGAGAGCCAGCAGGTCCAGCCCCGGGCTTCGGCGAGCCGGGCAGCGGCTTTCAACAGCGGGGTCGGGCCACAGGCGAGGATCATTCTGGTCCGTCCGTCCCGGAAGTCCCCCTGGGCCGCGGCCAGGTCCGTCACCAGCCCCTCCCAGGCCCGGCGCCCGGATGGAACGTCCCGCAATGAATCCACGCTGACACTCCACCTGTCACCCAGCAGATCCCAGGGCACGTCGGCGCCGTCGCGGGCTCCGAAAAAAGCATGTATTTCGTGTTCAGGAGAATCGTTTCGACGAGCCAGCCAGGCGGCCAGTGGAGGGAGCCCCACCCCGCCGGCGACAAGCACCACCGGAAGGCCTGTTTCCGGCGGGGGGAATGGCCGCCCCAAAGGGCCCAGGAAAGTCATGATCGCACCGGCAGTCAGGTTTCCCATGGCACGGGTGCCCCGGCCGACAATCCTGTAGAGAAAGGACATCCGGCGACCAGCACCTTCGAAAATGGAAAACGGCCGGCTGAACACGAGGGATCCGGCGCCGTCCAGGTTGAGCATGGCGAACTGCCCCGGTTGAAACGTGAGGCTCTGATCCAATTCGAGGTCGAGTCTGATGAGTCCGCTGGAAACCGGCTCATTGGAGGTGACCACGGCGTCACAGCTGACCGCGGGCCCGACGGAAAGATCAGTCATGGGCGGAGCCCCCATACAGCCAAAGCATCCCTCTCAGCGCAGGAAATCCCAGTTGTCATCCTGTTTTTTCTTGTCATCTTCTTCCTTGTCCTCATCCTTGTCCTCATCCTTGTCCCCATCCTTGTCCCCATCCTTGTCCCCATCCTTGGTCTCCTCCGCGCCTGCATCCTCCGCGCCTGCCTCCTCCGCACCGGTTGCCTGTATCTCCTCGGTGACCGCCGGATCAGTACCTTCCGGAACATCTCCATCATCCGGGGTGATCAAGCCCCCTTCTTCGGTCGCCGCCCGAATGGAATCCCGGGCCGCGACTTTTTGGGCGGCATCCTCAAGCGCCTGGGCCTGCCTGAACTGGGCCGCCTGGACGGCCTGGTCCGGAGGTTCAAACAGGAGATTCGGTCGTCGGGATAAAAAGACCATGCGCCGGCGTATTCCCGGCAGACCCCGGATATCCCCGACCAGGGATCCGCTGAAATCGGACACCTCACCGAGAGTCTTCAATTCCTCCTCGGTGAGATTGGCGAATCGTTCCTGCTGTTGGGAATCCTGCCTGGCAAGGAGGTAACCCAGCAGGTCACTGCTCTGACCCGACCGGACCTCGTAGGCCTGGGGGGATTCCGGGTATTCATCTTCCAGCTGGCGGGCAAAGATCTCAGCAGAATCGGGGTTGTCCAGATATCGTTCATAGGTGATGTAGGCCCCGAAAAGGGCGCGGGCCGCCACGGTGCTGTCGGCTGCCGTATCGGCAGCGGCCTGGATATAGAGGTCGGCCGCCACTCCAGGTTGCTCAAAACCGAAAAGCATTGCGTTGGCCTGAAGGAGCTTCAGACCTGGGATTCGCTCACTCCTGGCGTCGGGCAGGGCGGCATCGGCCGCCAGGTAGTCCTGGAGATTGTCGCTGAGGCGTCTGGTGCGGTCCTCGTCATCGAGTTCATTCCGCTTGAGAAGGGCGGTCTGGAACTTGGTTCTCGCCTCTTCCCACTCTCCGCGTTCGAGGTAGAGATAACCGAGCAGATCTGCGGCTCGAGCTTTGACCGTGGGAGTCTCCCACTCGGTCGGCATGTTCTCCAGAAGGGGCGAAGCCTCGTCACCCTTTCCCTGAGCAATCAGGCTTCCCGCTTCGACGAGCAGGACCTCACCCTGGGCCGAGTAGATGGGGGCCTGGCTGCGAAGCTCCACCAGGAGCAGTTCCACGACCTCGTAGTCCCCCATGCGAACGTGCACCTGGGCCCTCAACAACTTGGCCCGGAAACCAAGATCAGCACTGGTGGAATTGTTGCTGACCTCCTGGAGCACCTCCGCGGCACTCACGTAATCCTCAAGCTCCCAGTAGCATTCGGCCAGTTTCAGACCGATGCGGTCCCTTTCTTCGATGTCGGCATCGAGCTCCAGGTAGCTGCGGTAGTTTTCCGCCGCCACGGCCCAATCCTCCAGGGCGAAAGAATTGTCCCCGCTGACCTTGCGTGTCTCCGCCTGGAATTTGCTCTTGGGGTAGAGTTTTGCCAATCTGTCGAGGTATTCCTGGCTTCGATCCAGGGCCCCGATCAACAGGTAATCCAGGGCCGTCAGATAGAGGGCTTCCTCCAAGTACGGTGTCTGGGGATAGTTGGTGAACAGGAGGTCGAACTTGCGGATGGACATCCGGTAGGATTCGAGTCGGTAATAGGATTTGGCCTGCAGGAAGAGCGCGTCATCGGTCAGGCTGTGGCCCGGGAATTCATCCAGTACCTTCTGGGCCTTCCTGATGGCGTTGTCGTAATCGCTCTTCTGGGCACCGACCGGCTTGGGAGGATCCTGGTGTTGGCGGATAGCATCCTCCCTGACACGTTCCGCGCTGTCGAAACTCTTCTTTGCGTTGTAGAAGGTATTGTACTTGGCGCAGCCCACCAGACACAGGATCAGCACCGACAACAACACCGGCCACAGCAGCCGTGGCGTCCTGTTTCGCGGACGGTTCGGCCCACATGGGCCTCCCGCACCGGGGGAAGGTCGGTCCTTTCCCGGCAACGGAGAGCCCCCGTTGGTTGAAGCTTCTGATTCGTTTGTGCGTTGGTACTCCACCATTTACCTTCGATCGGCGGATCGCCGGGCCTGACGGGCGCACTCCGCCCGGAGGGTCATCAGCCCACATTTAATGCAATATCCATTCCGGCCGGCCGACAGGTGGCTAGCCGCCGTCCCGCCAGGTCAGGCGTCCACCCCGGAAGGTGGCGGATACCCGTCCTGTCAAGGTTTCGCCCAGGTAGGCGGAGTTGCGGCTGCGGGACTGGAACCCATCGGCGTCGACAACCCACTGGCAGGCCGGATCGAACAGGACAAAATCCGCCTCGGCACCCTCCTCCAGCCGCCCCCCCGGCAGGTTGAAGATGCGCGCTGGAGTTTCACTCATGCACTGGACCAGCTGGCCCATATCCATGACTCCCGTATTGACAAGATAGGTGATTCCCACGCCGAGAGCCGTCTCCAGGCCGACGACTCCGAAAGGCGCCTGGTCGAACTGGTGCTCCTTTTCCGTGACGGTGTGGGGAGCGTGGTCGGTGGCGATGCAATCGAGGGTTCCGTCGGCCAGCCCATCGGCCACCGCGTTGACGTCATCGGGTTCCCGCAGTGGGGGGTTCACCTTGAACAGCGGTGAATAATCGCGGCAGCGGGAGTGATCCAGGCTGAAATGATGAGGCGTGGCCTCCGCGGTGACCCGTAGGCCTTCGTTCTTGGCCCGGCGAATGATCTCCACGGCACCCTTGGTCGATACGTGCGCCACGTGCAGATGCGCACCGGCCGCCTTCGCCAGTTCGATATCCCGAAATACCGCGGCATCCTCACCAGCCCGCGCCATGCCCGCCATGCCCAGACGGGCGGACCAGTAGCCCGAATGCATACAGCCCTTGCCCACGATGGAACGGTCTTCGGCGTGGGTGATGATGGGCACTCCAAGGACATCGGCGTATTTGAGTGCGTTGGACATCAGGCCACCGCTGGCGATGGGGGATCCGTCATCGGTGAAACCGACGGCTCCCGCATTCACCATGTCGCCGAACTCGGTCATGCCCTGGCCATCGCGGCCGGGGCTGACGGCGCCGGTGGGATGGATCCGGCACAGGCCGGCCTCCTTGCCGCGGTCGATGAGATAACGGATCATGCCGGTGTTGTCGATGGCAGGGTCGGTGTTGGGCATCGTGACGACCGAGGTGTATCCGCCCGCGGCTGCTGCCCTGCTGCCGGTGGCCACCGTTTCCTTCTCCTCGTGGCCGGGTTCACGGAAGTGCGCGTGCAGATCCACGAAACCGGGACCACACACCAACCCGTCGCCGTCCAGGGCGGGAATGCCTTCGACGGTCGGGGTACCGATACCCAGGCCCTCGATCCTGCCCTTGCGGACATGAAGGAATCCCTTGCGTTTGCCCAGTTTGCCCTGGCGGCAGAGTTTGACGCCGGTCACCAGGAATTCCGAAGGAATGCGCTGCCAGCTCCACTCCATATCCAGACCTCTTTCCGAATTACAAATCGCTCAATGTTCAGGTTATCAAATGAGGGCGCAACCGACCTGAAACCGTTAATCCTGCCCGACGCCCAAAGCTCCCGGATCGCCCCCCGAGAGCAGGTATATCAGGGCCATCCGAACCGCTACCCCGTTGGCCACCTGGTCGAGAATGACCTGGCGCGGACCGTCGGCAACCTCGCTGGAAATCTCCACATCCCTGTTCATGGGTCCAGGGTGCATCACGATGGCCTCGGGCTTGAGGGTGCGCACCACATCTTCGGTGATCCCATACATGCGGTGGTATTCCCGGTTGCTGGGAAAGGACTTGCTGGAATGGCGCTCCAGCTGGATCCGCAGAACGTTCAGAACGTCCGCACCGGCGACCGCCTTTTTCAGGTCGAATTCGATGTTCACGCCCAGGCGGGCCAAACCCCCTGGCACCATGGTCGGCGGACCACACAGGGTCACTTCCGCCCCCAGCTTGTTCAGGCCCCAAATGTTGGACCGGGCTACCCGGCTGTGGGCAATGTCCCCGATGATGGTGACCTTCTTGCCACGAAGATCGCCGAACCTCTGCTGCATGGTCATGATGTCCAGCAGCCCCTGGGTTGGATGTTCGTGGGCGCCGTCTCCGGCGTTGATCACCGAACATTCCAGCACCTTGGCCAGGTAATGGGCCGCCCCGGGGGAACTGTGCCGGATGATCAGCATGTCAATCTTCATGGCAGCCAGGTTTTCAGCCGTGTCGCGCAGGGTTTCACCCTTGGAGAAACTGCTGGTGGCGGTGCTGAAGTTCACGATGTCGGCGGACAACCTTTTTTCGGCGAGTTCGAAACTGATGCGGGTGCGAGTGCTGGGTTCGTGGAAGAAATTGACCACCGTCCGGCCTCGCATGATCGGGACGCTGCGAACCGGGCGGTCGAACACCGCCCTGAAGCGGGAAGCAATCTCCAGGACGCCCAGGATCTCCTCGGCCGACAGTTCCTCCAGCCCGAGCACATCCTTGTTTTTCAGGATCATTTTCCGTCGACCTCCCCGACCACGACTTCCTCTTTCTCGTCGAATTCCATGACCTTGACCTTGATGATTTCCCGGTGGGAGGTCGGCACGTTCTTGCCCACGAAATCAGGGCGGATGGGCAGTTCCCGGTGACCTCGGTCCACCAGCACCGCGAGGCGTATGGCCTGGGGACGGCCCCAGTCCATGATCACGTCCAGAGCGGCACGCACCGTGCGGCCCGTATACAAGACGTCGTCAACCAGGATGATGATCTTCTCGTTCACGTCGAAGGGCATCTCGGTACTGGACACCTGGGGGGTCGGTCCCAGCGTGGACAGGTCGTCCCGGTAGAAGGTGATGTCGACGGACCCCTGGGGAACCTCGGTGCCTTCGACGGACTTGATGGCGTCGCCCAGCATCCGGGACAACGGCACTCCCCGACGTTGCACCCCCAGAAGGGCCAGGTTTTCGACACCCTTGTTGGCCTCGATGATCTCGTGGGCCATGCGCTTGATCGCCCGGGTCATCTCGCTGGCGTTCATGATCACGGCTTTTTCGGTAAAATTCATGGCGATTCCTTCATGACGGGTGCTCTGGCTTGCGGGCAAAAAAAAGCATGGCCGTTGCGGTCATGCCTGTCTTTGCCAAGGGCCTCCTTCACGGATTCATGCAAGTTTGCTTCGCAGGAATCTAGCAACCTCCCTTGAGCCCAGCAAGAGGATTCTGGGCTCTGTCCATCCCGCAGGGAAACCACTGACCCGGAATTTTCATATTCCCGTTTCCACAATTGGGAATAACCCTTGCATAACATGCTGCTCCTATGGGATTTTCCCATCAACAAGGAGGCTAGGAATGAAATTGAACATCCTGATCAAGTGCAGTCTGGTTTTGTGTCTGGTCGGAATTTCCGGCACCCAGGTATGGGCTTATAGCGGAATTGGCAGCGATTGGCGAGACTTCTACCCCGACACATGCCAGGAATTGCTGGATGCAACCACATCAGATGGTTGTGTATTGTGCCATTTCACCGGGTTCGGGCTGAACCCCTATGCCGATGATCTCAACCAGGCCGGCATGGATTTCGCCGCCATAGAGGATGATGATTCCGACGGTGACGGCCGGACCAACGGGGAGGAGATCCATGTGGATTGCACCCTGCCCGGGGATCCGGTCTCCCCTGTCGACCAGGACAGTTGGGGAAGCATCAAGGCCCTTTTCCGGTAGTCAGGTCCCCATCACGCCCCGATGGGAAACAAACCCTTCGGCGTGAGTGTCAAAATGCTGCATCCGGCCGCGGCCAGAAATGCCCGGTCATGTGAAGCGATCACCAGCGCCGTACCTGCGGGGATCCGGTCGAGCAGATCCAGGATCACTGATCGCCCGGCCCGGTCCAGGGCAACCGTCGGTTCGTCCAGCAGCAGGACCGGACGATCCGACACCAGGACCATGCCCAGGGCCAGGCGGCGGCGCTGTCCACTGCTCAAATCGTGGGGATTTGTCGCCGAAAGGCTGGTCGGAAGTCCCAGTTCCGCGAGAAAACCCGCTGGATCCCGTTTGGTGAGCAGGGGATCCAGGTGGATCTCCTGGGCCACCGTGGAGCGGGTGAACAGGTACTCGGGAAACTGGGGGGCGAGCATGGCTGACCCGTGGCCGAGGTCCTTGGATTTTCGGGAATAGAGAACCCGACCGTTCAAGCGAACCGAACCCTTTTCGGGCCGGCGGGCCCCGGCGCAGGCCGCCAGCAGGGTACTTTTTCCACAGCCGTTGGGACCGGTGATGCCGATCCTATCCCCTGGACCAATTCGCAGGTCAACGTTACCGAACCCATCACCGGGGCCGGTGAACCGGCAGTCCAACCCCTGGAGCTCCAGCAATGGTTCAGCTCCCGGGGCTTCGATCCGGACCGGCACCGACCGTACTTTCTGACCATCCCCAAGGAGTTCTTCCACCTCGGGCGCGGCCAGCAGTTCCTCGGCCGGACCCTGCCCGACGATCCGGCCATCCTGGAGCACGACCAGCCAGTCCGCGCGGGTGGCTTCCTCACGGTCGCAGGTGGCGGTGACCAGAGCACCCCCCGTTTCTTTTTTCCATCTTTCCAACCGATCCAGAACCCACCGGGATTGGTCGGGATCCTGGAGAGACGTCGGCTCATCGCAGAGAAGAACTCCGGGGTGGGCAGCCAGAGCCACGGCCAGGACCAGCCGCTGTTTCTGGCCCGCGGAAAGAAGACGCGGATCCATCTCCTCCAACCCATCCAGACCGAATTCGCGCAGGACACCCTGGCCATCCAGACCGCGTCTGCCCAGGGTGAGTTCCCTTTCCACGCTGGCGGCGAAGATCTGTTCGTCCGGATCCTGGAACATGATGGCAGCGGTTTCGGCCAGAGGTGATTCCTCGGCAGCCAGGTACTTCAGCAGGGAGGATTTCCCGGAACCGTTGGCCCCCAGAACGGCCAGCCATTGGCCGGGCCGGATATCGAGATTGATCCGGTCAAGAAGAGTGATTTCACCATCGGGAACCCGCCTGACAAGGGTCCAGTCCCGGAGGGATAGCAAGGGATCGCTAGTCGCCTTCATCCTGCAGCATTTTCAGGTTGCGACGGGCCGCGGCGGCCCAGCTCGAGGTGCTGTCGAGTTCGAGATATCGTTCCCAGGCGGCAATGGCACGGTCGGTATGCTGCCCTTCCTGAAGGCTCCTGCCCAGACCGAAAGCCGCCCGCTTCAGCTGCGGATCCATTGCCAGGGCGGCCTGAAACTGCACGGCCGCCTCGTCAAACCGGGTGCTCTGGAACAGGGCGTTGCCCCGGGCGAACAGGAAATCGGTGTCGCTGGGCCGCCGGCTCGTCAGTTCCTCCAGCAGGACCAATGCCTGTTCGGTCTTGCCGCGCTTGAGCAGGACCAGCGCCAGGTTGTATTTGGCGGCCACAAGGTCGGGGGCCGTGTCCAGCGCCAGGCGGAACTGCTTTTCCGCCTCGGCCAGGCGTTCCTTGGTCAACAGATCGACACCCCTGTTGTATGGCACCAGGGCCGCGGACCTCTTTCGGGCCAGTTCCCATTCGTCATCGTTGAACCGGAGGCGCAGCAGGGAACCGGGAATGATCCGCACCGGATCGGAGATTCCGTTTTCTCTGGCGATGCGGTCGGAAATCCCGGGATCTCCATAATAGTTGTCGGCCACCTGGGCGAGGGTTTCCCCCTCGGCCACCGTGTGATCCAGGAAATGACTGCCGGACGGAACGGCAACTTCGCCTTCGACCGGTGGCGCCACTTTTTTGGCGCAACCCGCCATCAGGACCCCCAGCAGAAGAAGGCTCGCAAGCAGCGACACCGGGAACGGAACGAAGACTCTCCACCGGTTCATGTCGCAAAACCTCATCATGGCTGAATCACCCGGGGATCCCCCCGGTGGGCCGCATCTTCCAGGATGGTGATCATTTCATCGATCCTCTGCGTGGCATAGAGTTTTTTTCGCAATCCCGCCGCACCGGGATAACCCTTGAAGCACTTGGCGATGTGCTTGCGGACCACCAGGCAGCCCTGGTCTTCCCCACGCATGGCCACCTCGCCCCGGATATGGGCGATGGTGACCTCGCACATCTCGGTGAAGGCGACCTCCGGTTCGGGCCGGCCTTCGTCCACGGCTTTCATCCTGGCGAAGATCCAGGGGTTGCCGATGGCGCCCCGGCCGATCATGACCGCGTGGCAACCCGTGTGCGCGACCATGCGTCGGTACGAATCCCCATCCACCACGTCCCCGTTGCCGACCACCGGTATGTCCAGCGTCTCGACCAGTCCGGCGATGTTGTCCCAATTGGCCTCACCGCGGTATTTCTGCGCCCGCGTCCTGCCATGCATGGTGACCCAGGAAACGCCAAGCTCCTGCAGCAGCAGGCCGACTTCCCGGTAGTTGACCGAATCCTCGTCCCAGCCCGTGCGGATCTTTGCGGTCACAGGGACGGTACAATCCGCGATGGTGCGCCGGACGATCTCCCCCAACAGGGGCAGGTCGGCCAGCAGGGCGCTGCCCCCGCATTTTTTGACCACTTTTTTGGCGGGACAGCCGAAGTTGATGTCCAGGACATCCATGCGGCGCCCCGACAACAGGCGCGCGGCCGAGGCCATGTGCTCGGGGTCGGAGCCGAATATCTGGATGCCCACC
>DAOWLV010000222.1 GCA_030643455.1 Candidatus Krumholzibacteriia bacterium
GGTTGAAGAAAGCGGGATCGAGGAGTTGGAGATCAGCAATGAAGACACGACCATCCGCATCCAGAAATCTGCCCCGATGACGATGGCCGCTGCCTCGATCGCCCCTGCCATGCAGGTGCCCGTGCCCCAGGCTTCGGTCCCCGCCGGCGCAGATTCTTCAGCGGTGGCCGCGGATCCCAGCCGGGCCAAGTGGAAGGACGTGCGTTCTCCCATTGTCGGCACGTTCTACCGGGCCCCTTCTCCCACCAGTGGTCCTTTTGTCGAGGTGGGGGACCGGGTGACCACCGGCCAGACCCTTTGTATCATCGAGGCCATGAAGGTCATGAACGAGATCGAGGCCGAATTCAGCGGCACCATCAAGGAGGTGTTCGTCGATGACGGCAACCCGGTCGAGGCCGAAGGAGTCCTCTTCCTGGTAGATCCCGACTGATTCCGCCCCGTTTGTTACAGCCCGGAAAGAGCGTTATCCGCGCTTTCCGGGCTTTTTTTTTACCCTTGCATCCACAAACTCATTGTTCAAGCAGGCCTGATTCCTGCCGATGTTCAGGAATGGAAATATCGGTTTCAGCAGGGAGCCGCCGCAGGTCTGTGGGATGGAACACCTAACAGGAGAATCCTATACATGGATATCAAGATTATCCTCAAGGAAATGATCGAGAGGGGCGCGAGCGATCTTCACCTGAAAGTCGCCTCGGCGCCCGTGTACAGGATCAATGGCACGTTGGTCTTCACCGATTATGAGGCTCCCAACGTGGATGATATGGCAGCTGTGGCCCAGCAGATCCTGTCGCCCAGCCAGCGGGATGTCTTCGAGAGCACCCGTGAAATCGATTTTGCCTTCGGTGTGCCTGGAATCGCCCGATTCCGTGCCAATTTCTACGTGCAGCGAGGCAGCGTGGCCATGGTTTTCCGGCATGTTCCGGTCGAGATCAAGACGATCGACGAGCTGGGTCTGCCGGAAGTGGTCAAGGACCTTGCGCTTCGGCCCCGGGGACTGATGCTGGTTACCGGCACCGTCGGTAGTGGCAAGTCGACCACCCTGGCTTCCATCGTGGACATCATCAACAGGGATACTTCCCGGCACGTGATCACCATCGAGGACCCCATCGAATTTCTCCACCGTGATCAGAAGAGCATCATCAGTCAACGCGAAATCGGCTGTGACACTGGTAGTTATGCAGATGCATTGAGACATGTCCTGAGGCAGGATCCCGACGTGATTCTCATCGGTGAGATCCGGGACGCCGAGTCCATGACCATCGCCCTGACGGCGGCGGACACGGGGCACCTGGTGCTGAGCACCATGCACACCATCGATGCCACCCAGACCATCAGCCGCATCATCTCCTTCTTCCCTCCCCATCAGCACCAGGAGATACGTTATCTGCTGGCTTCGACCATGCAGGCGGTCATCTCCCAGCGCCTGGTGGCCGATGCGGACGGTCTGACCCGGTATCCGGCCTGCGAGGTCATGATCGCCACCGGTACCATCCGCGAGTACATTCGCGAGCCCGACAAGACGGTGTTGATCCGTCAGGCCATTCAGGAAGGCTTCGTCCAGTACCAGATGCAGACCTTCGACCAGTCCCTCATGCAGTTGTACAAGGAGAAGAAGATCACGCTGGAAGCCGCTACCAAGGCCAGCAGCAATCCTCACGAGTTCATGCTCCGGATCAAGGGTATCCAGGCCAGCAGTGACTCGACCTGGGACCGTTTCGAGGAAGCCGCCAGGGAATCTGAGAAGGAATCCCAGACCATCTGAGGGTAGTCCATCAGTCCCAGAACCGGAAAATGGCCTCTCAGGAGGCCATTTTCTCTTGCCATCATGTGCCCGGAACCCCAAAATACAGGATTCGAATCGGAAAGTACCCTGGAGTGGGACGGACCGCCTGCGGTGGTCCCCATCCGGCCAGGGTAGGGGTGGTGTTCCTTCCAACAGGAAGTCCTGCATGTTCAAGAAGATCCTGGTCGCGAATCGGGGCGAAATAGCCCTGCGCATCATGAGGGCGTGCCGCGAGCTCGAAATCCAGAGCGTGGCGATACATTCTTCGGCCGACGCCGATTCCCTGCACGTCAAGTATGCGGACGAGTCCGTCTGCGTGGGCAAGGCTTCCAGCGCCGAAAGTTACCTGCGCATTCCCAACATCATTGCGGCGGCGGAAATCACCGGCGCCGAGGCCATTCATCCCGGCTACGGATTTCTCGCCGAAAACGCCGAGTTCGCCGAGATATGCCATGAAAACGATTTCGTCTGGATCGGGCCGCCTTCCGAGGTGATTCGCCAGATGGGTGACAAGGCCACCGCCAGGTCCAAGGCCGACGAGGCCAAGGTGCCCACTGTGCCGGGGACGGGCCTGATCGATACCGTGGAAGAGGCGGTCGAAGCGGCCGGCCGGTTCGGGTATCCGGTCATCGTCAAGGCCACCGCCGGTGGAGGCGGCAAGGGGTTGCGGGTGGCTGCGGATGAAGAGGAACTGCTCAAGAACTACGTGGCCGCCCGGACCGAAGCCGGTGCTGCTTTTGGCAACGACGCGGTCTACCTGGAGAAGTACCTGGTCAATCCCCGGCATGTGGAAGTCCAGCTGATGGGGGACGAACACGGCCAGGTGATCCACTTCGGTGAACGGGATTGTTCCGTTCAGCGCAGGCACCAGAAGCTCATCGAGGAAGCCCCGTCGCCGGCTGTGGATCCTGGACTGCGCGTGAAGATGGGTGAAGCCGCGGTCCGCCTGGCCAAACGGGTCGGGTACCGCAGCGCCGGCACGGTGGAGTTTCTCCTGGATGAAGACGGGTCATTCTACTTCATGGAGATGAACACCCGGATCCAGGTGGAACATCCGGTCACCGAGATAGTCACCGGTTTCGATCTCATGAAGTGGATGATAAGGGTGGCCGCCGGGGAAAAATTCGATTTCAAACAGAAGGACGTGAAGGTCACCGGGCACGCGATCGAATGCCGGATCAACGCCGAGAATCCCGAGCGGGATTTCATGCCCTGTCCTGGCCGTGTCTTCTACTACCATGCCCCCGGAGGACCGGGCGTCAGGGTCGACACCCACATCTATTCCGACTATCTGGTTCCACCCTACTACGATTCCCTGTTGGCCAAGATCATCGTCCATGGCAGGGATCGCCAGGAAGCTGTCGCAAGGATGCGGCGGGCACTCGCCGAATGCGTATTCGAAGGATTGCCCACCAGCACCCCGTTCCACCTCGAGGTGTTGAACAACCCGGTCTTCCTGGATGGAAAGGCCACGACACGCTTCCTTGAAGAGGAATTGACCCATCTGCAGGAGGGTTTGCGTGTCCGGGCGAAATCAGAAGAAGGTTAAAAAGCGGGGTGGACGTCCCTGGTACGAAGCTGCCTGGCTGACGGGTCTCCTCCTGGTGGCGGTCGCCGCATATTTCGGCCTGTCGCTGGTCGGTGATCCGGGTGCCTGGTGGGGTATCCTGAACGGTCAGGGTGCAGGCGACCTCTTGACCCTCGAAAACCCCGGCGGGCCCGTGGGTTCGGTCATCAACGTCACCCTTCACCTCGTATTCGGCAGCCTGTGGTGCTGGTCGATTCCCCTGTTGCTTGCCGCTTTGGGTATCGGATTCCTTTTCGGACATCAACGCAATCTTCGACCCTGGGTCTTGCGGGCCCTTCCCCTGTGGCTGGTGACTTCTGCCTGGATCGCCCAGCCCGGTGGACCCTTGACCGAAGAAACCGGCGTCCGCCTGGGTGGAATCGTCGGGGTTTTTGTGGGCAAGGGATTCCATGCCCTGTTCGGGTTGTGGGGTGGCCGCATTTTCCTGACTCTTTTCCTGCTCGTGGCGGTGATTCTGGTCCTTAAACCCTGGTTAGGTGGTCTGGCGGACATCGTGTCCGGACTGGGCAGGGTAATGGGAATCATTTCCCGTGGGTTGCTGGATATCGTTAGCTGGCCCCTGGCCGCGGTCGCCGGATTGGGCAGGTGGCTGGCGGGGTTGGCTGCCCGCCTTTTCAAAGGAGGTGGTGAGGATCCGGCTGTCACCGATACCGCCGCTTCCGAAGAAGACGAATTGGAAGATGAAGCTGCCTCGCCTGGAATCAGGGAAAGGACCCTGCACCAGGCGCCGGAACCCGAGGAGAAACCAGTCGACAATCTGCCGCTGGAGGTCCCCGAAGAAAGGGTCCTGCCCGGTGCCACCGGTGACTTCGTGGGCGATGGTCCCGGGGCCGGCCCGAGCACTCCACGGCCAAAGCCCCCCAAAAAACCCAGAAAAAAAGCCGGACCTGTCGTCATGCCGGGCCTGGAACTCTTGACTCCGGCCGGACCGGAGGGGCAACAGATTTCCGCCGGCGAGTTGGATCAGTCCGCCGACCTTCTCGAGGCAACCCTGCGTTCCTTCGGCGTGGAGGGTGAGGTCAAGGACGTCAGGCCGGGCCCCGTGGTCACGACCTTCGAGTACCAGCCCGGGCCCGGCATCCGGGTGAATCAAATCGTCCAGCGGAGCGATGATCTGGCCCTGGCCATGCGTGCCCGTTCCATCCGCATGGAAGCTCCCATTCCCGGCAAGGCGGCCGTCGGTATCGAGATCCCCAATCCGACCGCCCGCATGGTCCGGTTGCGGGAAGTGCTGGAGTTGACCGGAACCAGGCAGCGCAATCCGCTTTCGGTTGTGCTGGGCAAGGACGTGGTGGGCCGGCCCGTGAGCATCGACATCGCGGCTCTGCCTCACCTGCTGGTGGCCGGATCCACCGGAAGTGGAAAATCCGTCTGTCTGAACTCCATCATCTGCAACCTGATCATGCACAACGACCCGTCCAGGCTGCGTCTGGTCCTGATCGATCCCAAGATGCTGGAGATGAACGTCTACAACGGAATTCCCCATCTGCTGCTGCCGGTTGTCACCGATCCTCGGGAGTCTCTCAAGGCCCTGCAGTGGATGGTGGCGCAGATGGAATTCCGCTACCGCCAGCTGGCGAAGTGTTCGGTCCGCAACATCCAGCAGTACAACGATAAGGTTGCCAAGGGGGAGGTCCTCGACACCGATGGGGAAACCGTCACCGAACCCATGCCTTATTACCTGACCATCGTCGACGAACTGGCCGACCTCATGCTCCAGCTCGGCCACGACATCGAAGGTCCGATCACGCGCCTGGCCCAGAAGGCGCGTGCAGTGGGGATCCATCTCATCCTGGCCACCCAGCGACCCAGTGTCGATGTGCTGACCGGAGTGATCAAGGCCAATATCCCCTGCCGGATCGCATTCCGGGTGATCCAGAAGAACGATTCCCGCACCGTGCTGGACATGAACGGCGCGGAACAGCTTCTCGGCCATGGGGACATGCTCTACCTCCAACCGGGAAGGGCCCTGCCCGTGCGCGTGCACGGATCCTTCATCGACGTGGACGAGTGCGAGGCGATCGCCGCCTACTGGCGCCAATACGAGGGGACGACCGAAGAGATCAGCCTCCAGGAAAACCCCGCCGGCGGGGGTATGGTCACGGGCGAGGATGATTTGTATGACAACGCGCGTGAAGTCGTGGTGCTCCATCAGAGTGGATCGACTTCCCTTTTGCAGCGCCGGTTGCGCATCGGTTACACGCGGGCGGGGCGCTTGATGGACATGCTCGAGGAAGCCGGTGTGGTGGGACCCTTCACCGGAAGCAAGGCGCGGGACGTCCTGATCAAACCCGAAGATCTGCCTGGCATGGAAGAAGGGAAGGCCTGATGAAAAGGGTCTTCTGCGCCACCCTCGGCTGCGACAAGAATCTTGTCGACTCCGAGGCGCTTCTGGGACGGTTCGCCCTGAAAGGCGTTCAACCTGTCAACGATCCCGACGAGGCCGACATCTGGGTGCTCAATACCTGCGGCTTCATCGACGCGGCCCGCGCCGACAGCGAAGATACCCTGCAATCAC
>DAOWLV010000056.1 GCA_030643455.1 Candidatus Krumholzibacteriia bacterium
CGCACGACCCACTGGAAATCCAACTATCCCATCGCCACCTATCTGGTTTCCCTGGCCATCTATCCCTACACGCAGTACAGCGACTGGTACAATCCGCAGGGCGGCGGCGATCCCATGGAGGTGCAGTTCTTCATCTATCCCGCTCATGTCGGGGTGGTCGAGCCGACCTACGCCCTGACCGTGCCGATGATCGACGTCTTTGCCCAGGCCTTCGGCGAATATCCTTTCGTCGAGGAAAAATACGGACACGCCGAGTTCACCTGGGGCGGCGGGATGGAACACCAGACCCTGACCAGCATGGGCGGCTGGTCGGAGGACCTGATCTCTCACGAACTGGCTCATCAATGGTGGGGCGACATGGTCACCTGCGAGGACTTCGGGCACATCTGGCTGAACGAGGGATTCGCCACCTGGAGCGAGGCCTGGTGGGCCGAGCAGAATTACGACTTCGCCACCTATCAGCAGTACATGGATTACGCGGCGTATTTCGGCCCGGGGACGATTTTCGTGGAGGATCCCCTGAACGACAACATCTTCAGCGGAGCTCTCAGCTACAACAAGGCCAGCTGGGTGGTGCACATGCTGCGCGGCGTTCTGGGCGACGCGGATTTCTTTGCCGGCCTGGCGCTGTACCGTGCCGATCACATGTACGGCAGCACCACCACCGAAGATCTGCAGGCGGCCCTGGAGACCGTCAGCGGCCGGGATCTGACCGCATTTTTCCAGCAGTGGATCTATGGCGAATATTTCCCGATCTACAGCTACGAATGGATCGACGGGCCGCAGGCCGGGGAAATCACCGTGACCATCACCCAGGAGCAGACCGACACCGGCCTGTTCACCATGCCGATCCGGTTGGAGGTAGAAACGACCGACGGGCCGGTTGAATTCACGGTCGAGAACAGCCAGGAGACCGAAGACTATGTGCTGGTAGTGCCCGGGGCCGTGGAAAGTGTGGTTCTGGATCCTGACCGCTGGATCCTGCGTCAGGTGCGAACCCAGGTCACCGATCCAACCTTCGACCAGGGCATTCTCCTGGTCAACGGCGTGCACTGGGACACCTACGGGGTGGAGATCTACAGCGCCTACGCCGACAGCGCCTTCTGGGGCGACAACCCGATCACCTTCTGGGACTGCTTTCCCGCTCCTGGCGGCGGTTACCCGGCCAACTTGCCGGAGCCCCTCGGTCACGACGCGGTGCCGGCTTCCATTCTTGGCGGCTTCTCGACGGTGATCTGGATCGGCAACAACTACAACGGGGATCTGGCCAAGTGGGCCGAGACCCCCATCGAATCCTATCTGGAAGTGGGAGGGAATCTCCTGCTGCTAACCCGTTCCAGCATATCTTTCCTGGACGGCGACCTGACCGGTTACCTGGGTGTATCGTGGGCCGAGGATAAGGTCAGCCTGGCCAATTGCGTGGCCGTGGCCGAGGGGCTGGTGAACATTCCCTTCACCGGGTCCCAGACCTGGAACGATGTCTTTTTGACGAGCGTGGGTCCTGAGAGTACGCTGCTGTTCCAGGATACCGCGGGATTTTCCGGGCCGCGTGGAACCGGGGTCTGGGCCTCGCCCGTCGACGGCGGCACGTTCCGGGAGAGTGGCGGCCAGTTTGTTCACCTCGCGGGACGACCCTACCGCATGGACCATGACTCCCTGCGGCAGAACGTGGAATACATCCTCGAGAACCATCTGGACGAACCCTTCACCCCGGTCAGCCCCGTTCCCGGGGATGATACGGTGCAGCGTTTCCCGGCCACCCTGAGCCAGAATTTTCCGAACCCGTTCAACCCTGTCACCACCATCAGTTTCCGTCTGGCGGTGCCAGGTGCGGTTCGGTTGAGGGTGTTCGACGTGTCGGGACGTCTGGTAAGAACCCTCGTCGATGAAGGTGAAATGACCGCCGGAGACCACGAAGCCGTCTGGAACGGGCTCGACCAGGCCGGGCGCTCGGTTGCCGCAGGGGTCTATTTCTACAACCTGGAAACCGAGGGATATTCCCGGACCAGACGCATGACCATGGTGAAATAAGTTCGTGCCCGGGAACGTTTTTGGGTGCGAAAGCATTGCCAAAATCGAGAATGATCTTTACTTGAGTACCAGATCCCTGGCAGAATTCTCGTTAGGGTATCCAGATCCACCCAGGTCTCGGGGCATTCAAGAAAGGATTTTTCCATGGATAAACCCAAGATCGCTGGTAACAAGCCTATCGTCGTGGAACTCTCTGCCGGTCAGTACGCCTACTGCACCTGCGGCGAATCAAAGAACCAACCGTTTTGTGACGGTGCACATCGCACCACCTCATTCCAGCCCGAGATGTTCACCTTGGCCGAAGAGAAGACAGTGGCCCTTTGCACCTGCAAGCGTAACGCGGGCGGCCCCTATTGCGATGGCGCCCACACCAAGCTGGAGTCCGAATAGAACCGGCCAGACATGAGCGGCTGGTTTCCCTGGATGTGTTCCGAGGCTTGACGGTCGCCTTGATGATCCTCGTCAACAACCCCGGGTCATGGGCCCAAATCCACCCGCCCTTGCGTCACGCCCAGTGGCACGGCCTGACCCCGACTGATCTCGTCTTCCCCTTTTTCCTTTTCATCGTGGGAGTGGCCATATCCCTCAGTTTCGGCCGGAGGCTGGCCGAAGGCGCCACACGCGGCGACCTGGTCCGGAAGATCGTTTCCCGGTCGGTGATCATCTTTGCCCTGGGGTTGTTCCTCAACGGCTTCCCCTTCAACATTCCCCTGAACTCGACCATGGCCGCTGATTTTTCGCTGGCCAGGATCCCGGAAAACCTTACGGACATTCGCATTCCAGGAGTTCTGCAGCGTATCGCCGTGTGTTACCTGATGGCGGGATTGGCCGTGGTCCTGGCAGGTCGGAACCGGAACCGCGCCCTGGTTGCGGTCGGTTTTCTGGTAATTTACGAACTGCTGATGCGTTTGCCCCTTGTGCCGGGGTGGGGCGCCGGCAGTTTCGAACTGGCGGATAATTTCGTGAGATGGGCGGATCTTCATCTGCTGGGAGAAGCCCACCTCTACAGAACCGGGGACGTCGTTTTCGATCCGGAAGGTCTGGTGTCCACCCTGCCGGCTGCCGCCACGACCATGGCGGGATTTTTCGTGGGGGAATACATCAGGGGGCCACTGGCCCTGGCGACAAAACTGCGCAGGCTCGGTCTGGCGGGTTTGGGCCTGGCGGCCGCCGGCCTTCTTGTGTGTCCGCTGGAGGCGGTGAACAAGCAGTTATGGACCACCAGTTATGTCATGCTCACCGGAGGGGTGGCCATGGTCACCCTGGCTTTTTCATCGTGGATGATCGACGTCCGGAAGTGGCGGGCAGGCACCCTGCCACCCGTGGTCTTCGGCAGCAATCCTCTGGTGGTTTTCGTGGGTTCGGGCATCCTGGCTCGCACGCTGGTCCTGGTTCAGACAACGAATGCACAGGGGCAGACCGTCAGCCTGAACCGCTGGATGTATGAAGGAATCTTTGTCCCGGTGGCGGGCCCGGTGAACGGGTCACTTCTGTACGCCGTGACCAACGTGATGTTCTGGCTCGGCATACTGTGGGTTCTCTATCGAAAAAGGCTATTCATCAAAATATAGCATAGGTTTTTTGCGAGATTCACAATTGTCTCCCAGCTCCAAAGGGGAAAATGGAGTGTTCTCATCATATTTTCTGCACGATAACTGATTTGATGTCAACATCATTCGATTTTTGTGGAAAAAAGATGTCCGGAGAATCGGGCATTTAGGATAGTATACAGTACGGTCCGTTTGGGATTCACCTGTCGGTTGGAAATTGACTGGTTTTTTTGAAGGTACAATGGGACTTGCTCCTGTAATGGTGGATAACAACACATTGGGGGTTTCATGATGAGAAAATCGTTACCGTTCCTGGCCATGGTGCTGGTCGTCGTTTTCGCGATGCCCGCTTTCGGTCAATTGTCTTCCATCGACTACTTTGGCTATGCCTGGGAGACCGGTGGATTCCCTCCCAGCAACGCGGGTGATGTGTTGGTATTCACCGGTGTGGCCGACTTCGCCGATCCGATATTCGGTGTGGACCTCGCCACCGAGGAACTCACTTTCTACATGTACGATCTGGTCAGCGCTGGAGAAGTGGACATCGGCGGCGGCGTCTTGATGATCAACTATACGGGCGGATGGCTCGAAATCTATCGGGATGCAGCCATGAACGCCGACTGGGGAATTGCTCCGCCCAATCCCACTTCACCAAGCACCTTCATAGACGGCACCCTGTACTTCCAGGGTTCCTTCAACTCCTTGACGGTGTTCTTGAATCCCGGCGGAGACGGGGCCTATGAGGGCTCTCTCGACGGCATCGGCGGGGAAATGATCGATTCGGTTTGCGCGGATTGTGTCTTCACCTGGGGTGGCAATTTTGTTGGGGCCTCCGGTGCGCAGATCCCTGACGGCTACGACCTCCAGATTGACGGGGTCTTTCAAATCGAGCAGGCAGTTCCCACGGAAGGCACCACCTGGGGTTCCGTGAAGGCCCTTTTCAATTAGAATTTCGGTCGCCCTCGGGCGCCTTTTCAACTTTGGAGGATGTAACATGAGGACACGGATAACTTTGCTGCTGGTGGCGCTGCTCCTGATAGCGGTTCCGGCCTCGGCTCAGCAGCTCTTCGACTTTCTCGGTCAGACGGTTGTTCCCGGCGATGTCGGGGGCATGCTGAACATGGACAGCGTGGTGCGCGATCCGGCACCGGCAACCACCCCCATCCCGCTGGATTTCGCGAACTACGAGTATACCCTGGTGGTCCGGGACCTGGTCCTGGACATCGACGGTTCGCCTCAGGTCTACTCAGGCGGCATGCTGGTCATCTATGAGGACAACACCACGGTCGCGGATCACGCCAATCCGGCCACGTTCAGTGATGGTACAGCCATCCTGATCGGCGCCATCACCACGCTGAACCGTACCATGTTCACTGCGACCCTCGGCTCGGCCGCAGGCTGGGTGGACTGGACCGGCGGCACTCGCCTGGACGACATCGCCCCGGCGGATCAGCTGGGCTGGCCTTTCCTGACCGGCATCAGCCGCCACGACGGCAACGTGGAAGCCGGCTACGACGAGCAGTGGGACGGCAAGGTGGAACCGGAAGAACCCATTGTGGAGGTCACCCCCATGTCCTGGGGTTCGGTGAAGGCTTTGCTGTACTAGCCTGAGATTGATTAAAAACCAGAACCCCGCTTTCTTCGGGAGGTGGGGTTCTTTATTTTTATATTTGAGTCGGGAAGTGTTATAATTGATATCTTGTAATGTGAGCCTAAAGAAAACCCTAAAAGCAGGGGAACCAAGTGCTGCAGCTGACCAAATCACGACTTGTCCTGGCCATACTCCTGGTTGTTTTCGCCACCGGAGCACTGGCCGATCCCCCATCCGGCTATTACGACTCGGTGGATTTCACCAACCCGGCGACCGTGCGTGCCACGGTGCACAACATCATCGACGGGCATACCAAGATTCCCTACACGTCCACCGCGACAGATACGTGGAACGTGCTCGAGTTGGCCGACCAGGATCCCAACAATTCCACGCGGATCATCGACGTCTACAAGAACCGCACCCAGGAAAAGTTCGGAGCCGGCAACAACTTCTACAACCGGGAGCACACCTGGCCCAAAAGCTATGGTTTTCCCGACGACAACTCGTCCAACCTGCCCTATTCGGACTGTCACATGCTGATGCTTTGCGACATCAGCTACAACAGTTCCCGGAGCAACAACATCTATGACGACTGCGCTTCCGGATGCAACAGCTATCCGGCCGACGACTACAACGGCGAGGTGGGCGTCAACTACCGGAACTCGGATGTCTGGGAAACCTGGATCGGACGCCGCGGCGACGTGGCCCGGGCCCAGTTCTACGCCGACGTACGGTACTCCGGCGACACCGGCGTCGAGCCCGACCTGATCCTGACGGACAATACCAACCTGATCGTGGCGGTCTCGGACAACGCGTCGGTGGCCTACATGGGCGTTCTGCAGACCCTGATCCAGTGGCATTACGAGGACCCGGTGGACGACCGGGAGCGGAACCGCAACGACGTGGTCCAGTCCTTCCAGGGTAATCGGAACCCGTTCATCGATCACCCCGAATTCGTGGCCTACATCTTCGAGGGCGTCATCAGCGGCGTGCAGGATGGCCTGCCCACCCGGGGACCTGTTGCGATCATCGCCAGCATCTATCCGAATCCCTTCAACCCGACGACCACGATCGATTTTTCCCTGACGCGCTCGGGTCCGGTCCGGGTCGAGATCTTTGCCATCGACGGCAAACTGGTCCGCACCCTTCTGAGCGACGAGCGCCAGGCCGGCGACCATCAGGTGCGCTGGGACGGGATGGCCGATACGGGCAGCCGGGTGCCCAGCGGAGCCTACTTCTGCCGGGTGCTGGGTGGGTCAGATGCCGATACCAGGCCGTTGCTGCTTCTGAAATAATCCGGGTTAACGCCAGTTCCCTCACCAGGAAATGCTGGCCGTCCTCTTCCTCGATGCTGTGGATGCCGGCCACGTGGGGATGGGAAAACGACGCCAGGGCCTGGGCCTCGCGGTGGAACCGGGCGTGGCGATCCGGGTCGCGGGTGAAGGCGTCGGGCAGGATTTTCAGGGCCACGTCGCGGTCGAGTTTGGTGTCCCGGGCCCGGTAGACTTCACCCATGCCACCCGCGCCGATCTTGGCGAGGATTTCGTAATGAGCCAGGGTTTGGCCTGCTTCCATGTGTACTCCTGCATCCGAAGGCGTATCGAATTCTACCCGGTCGCTGGGAAGGTCATATGGTTCATCATGATATACAATAAACTGGGGGATAGCCCGATGTGTCTCCGGGACATCCTGATCGGGTAGGCCATTTTCGTGGTAGGAATTTGATGGTGGAGCAAATCGAAGGCAAACGCCATAATGGGGTCTTCTGGTCGAGGCGATTCTCCGGAGCAGTGGAATTCCTGTTTCCGGAGGATTCTTGAAGAGTACCAAGGAGATGTTGATGAAGTTGGAAATACGATGGGGCGCCTTGTTTGTACTGCCCCTTTTGACAATCCTGACCATGGCCGGGTCGGCAGCAGCCCAGGATCTGGAGCCCCGCGCCTTTTCCCAGGCCCCGGTGGGCATGAATTTCGTCTCGATGACCTACGGGTATTCCATCGGTGAAGTGCTGTTCGATCAGGCCGTTCCCATCACCGACGCCAACGGGCGGGTCAGCAGCCTGGCCGGCGCATATATCAGGACCCTGGGATTTTTCGGATCCTCGGCAAAGATCGCGGCCATCGTTCCTTATGCCTGGGGCCATTGGAACGGATTCCTGGATGGGGACTACGTCGACACGTCCCGTTCGGGCATTTCCGATCCGAGGCTGCAACTATCGGTCAATTTCATTGGTGCCCCCGCCATCAAGATGAGCGAAATGAAGACCTACACCAACAACACGGTGGTCGGGGCCAGCATTCATGTGGTGGTTCCCCTGGGACGATACGACCCGGAGAGGCTGATCAACCTGGGACAGAACCGCTGGGCCTTTCGGCCGAGGGTGGGGCTTTCCCATAAGATAGACCGGTGGACCCTGGAGGCCATGGGCAGTGTCTGGGTGTACACTGAAAACCCCGATTTTTTCGGTGGCGTAAAAGTCACCCAGGATCCGCTCTGGGCGTTTCAGGCAAATGTCATCCACCAGTTTCCCTCCGGTATCTGGTTTGGGGTGGGCGCCGGATTCTCACGTGGCGGACAGACCGCTTCGGACGGCGTGTATGGGAACACCTACAATAAAAGTACGCGGTGGGCGGCCCTCATCTCCTATCCGCTGGCCCGCCGGCATAGCGTGAAGGTCATTTATATCGATGGGCTGTCCACACGTCTGGGGGCGGATTTCGACCAGGTCAGCCTCAGTTATCTGTTTCGCTGGGGCGGGGAAAATTGACTAAAACCATGGCTGGAACTTGCCGGGACGCGGGGTGTTCCCATATAATCTGTCGGAGTTCCCGAAGTTATGCTAAATTGCCCCTTGATTCGATGGAACCATTCACACCAAATCAGAGGTTAATCATGAAACGCACTTTAATACTGATGCTCGCCCTGTTCGTCTTCACCACCGTTGGCAGCGCATTGGCCCAGAATCCCGTCGACGAGGTTGCCCCCAAGAAGCAGACCATGCAGATGTACCACATCGTGCTGGTCGAGAGGGGCCCCAACTGGAAGTCCCAGAATACCGAAGAGGGCATGGATGTGAGGATGGAGATCATCGAAAACATCGGCAAGTCCGCCAAGACGGGGATCATCATTTCGGCCGGCCTGGTCAACGATGAAACAAGTGCGGAATTCATCCTCATCCTCGATGTAGAGACCAAGACCGAGGCCCACAATCTCATGTATACTGCCAAAAATGTGAAGAACGGGTATTTCTCCGTGACAATCTATTCGTATTTCGCGCCCAAGGGCCTGGCCTGGCAATAATAGGATTGCCCGAAGCGAAAGAAAACCGACGCCTGATGAAGGATGGCCTCGACGAACCGGCGCTGGACCGATTGGTCGAGGCCATGATCTTATCCTGGCCAGCCTTCGACGGCCCCCGGTTCAAGCGCGAGGCCCTGTCCGGCTTGGATGACCTGGAACTGAAGGACAGGGTCCGACACATCATCGCCGTTTTGAACCGATTCCTGCCCGAGGATTATCCCAGTGCCCTGAAGATCGTGGTCCGGGCCGGTGGCCATTTTCCCCGCGGACGACCTGGCGACGCGTTGGCGGGATTTGCGGCCTGGCCTTTGATCGACTGGGTTCCCGAACATGGGCTGAACCACTTCGATCCCTCCCTGAAGGCCCTGAAAAAACTCACCAGCCTGTTTTCGGCCGAGTTCGCCGTGAGGCCCTTCCTGCTCCAGGATGCCGACAGGGCTCTCGGGCACCTCAGGGGCTGGCTTGACGACCCGGATGAACACGTCCGCCGCCTGGTTTCCGAAGGCACGCGGCCCCGTCTGCCCTGGGGCTGCCAGTTGCCCATGTTCCGCGACGATCCCGGTCCGGTGATCGAGTTGCTGACCCGCCTCAGGGACGACCCGGCCGAATACGTGCGGCGATCGGTGGCAAACAACCTCAACGACATCGCCAAGGACCATCCCGCCGAAGTGGTCAGGGTGTGCCGCGTCTGGATGAAGGGGGCGTCGGATCAACGCCGGTGGGTCATCCGTCATGGGCTGCGGACGCTGGTCAAGCAGGGGGACAAGGGCGCCTTGAAGGTGCTGGGCTACACGACCGACCCGAAGGTCGAGGCCCAGCTCGAATTGTCGACCAAATCCATGAAGATCGGCGGCGATATGATCATCGAGGTTGATCTTGTTTCAACCGCCCGCCGGACCCAGAAACTGGTCGTCGACTACGTGGTTCATCACCAGCGGGCGGGTGGCAAGACGACACCCAAGGTATTCAAGCTCAGGACCCTCGATCTCGGGCCCGGTGAATCGGTCATTCTGCAGAAGAAACACAGCTTCGCACCGCGGACCGTCCGGCGTTATTACCCTGGCAAACACACGGTGGAACTGATGGTGGGTGGGCGGTCATTGGGCCGCCGGTCGTTCACGCTGACCGATTGACCGTCAGGATCGTGTAGACGGAAACCGATGGTGTGATATCCTGCAGACCCACCATCAATGATCCGGGTAGGGTATGCCCGGAACGGGGGGGCGAACCGCATGATTTGCAGGATCTGCACCAACGGCAAGGGATTGAAGACCCTGCGGGTCCGTCGGGCGCAATACGTCCGATGCCCCATATGCCGCTGCATGTCCGTCAATCCCTATCCCCGCCGCGAACTCAATCAGGCTTTCCAGGGGCTCGAAATAGTCGAGCGCCTGGAAAAGGAAGATATAAAACGAAAAGGCTACTTTGGCCGCCGCCTGGCCAGGCTGGAAAGCCGGTTGGGAGAGGACTACCGGGGCGCGCGGCTGTTCGAAGTCGGGTGCGGGGCGGGAATCCTGCTCCAGGAAGCGTGGCAACGGGGATGGCAGGCCGACGCCATCGAACTTTCCGTCGAGCTTGCGGCCAGGGCCCGTATCAACAATCCCGCCGCGACGGTCATCACCGGGGACATTCAGCATCAGGAGCCCACCGGGACCCCATATGACGCGATCATTTCCCTCGATGTCCTGGAACACGTTCTGGTGCCCATGACCATGATCGAAAACTGCCGGGAGCTGCTCAAACCCGGGGGATTGTTGTTGCTGCAGACTCCCAACACGCGCTCCCTGCGCAGCCGGGTCAAGGGCGCCAAGTGGGACATGCTTGATCCCGATCAGCACCTCAACCTCTTTTCGCCCGATGCGCTCCACGTTCTGCTGACCACGGTGGGTTTTGAAGTGCTGGAGATGACCACGGCCAGCGGCACTGGCCTTGAAAGGGGTCCGGCCAGCTGGTCCGCACGGGTCAAGGAGAGTCTGCTGGGGCTGCTGAATCTGGGCAACGCCATGGTGGTGGTGGCGCGGCGGCCACTGTGAATTGCACCATGAATAAACAAAATAATCCAACACCAGGCAGAACTGTCCGGTTGATCAGTTCCGAATTATCGACAACCGCTTTAAAAAATACCAGTTTCAAGAACATCGAGATTGATTCGACTTCAACGGGAACATTGAACAGTGCAAGTTGTTGTTGAATTTATAGATAGACGATATCGACCCGCCGGCGGGTTTTCCTGGCCACAACCAGGCATTTCAAGGATGTGTGTCGATTCAGGCAATGCCGACTCCTTTGATGACGGCGATGGGACATAGTCCATCGATGCGGCCTGGATACTTCGTATGGAGGACAGGACCGGCAGCCTTGAGGTGGGTAAGTTCACCCACCGAG
>DAOWLV010000135.1 GCA_030643455.1 Candidatus Krumholzibacteriia bacterium
CGGTCTGCCGCTGCTTGGCCGGATCATCGGTGGTAAGGTCGCCCGACAGCTTCTCCCAGGATTCTCCCCTGTCCGTCGACCGGTGCAGGAACTGGGAACCCACGTACAGTCTTTTGTCGTCGCTGGGGCTTGAGACGATGGGCGTGTTCCAGTTGAAGCGGAAATCAGGATCGCCCTTTCCGGGCTGCGGCTTGATATCCTTGTTTTCACCCGTGCGCAAATCGCGGCGGCTGACGTTGCCGCCCTGCCACTCCCAATAGATGATGTCGGGGTCAGCGCGGTCGATCACCACGGCGAACCCGTCCCCACCCCCGAGGTTTTCCCAGTCGGAGTTTTCGATTCCCCCGCGAGCACGCGAAGGCGCACTCCAGGTTCCGTTGTCCTGCAGCCCGCCGTAGACGTGGTACGGCCGGCGATCGTCCACCGCCACCCGGTAGAACTGGGAAACGGGCAGGTTGGTCACATGCTGCCAGCCGTCTCCCCGGCTGCGGGTGATGTAAAGACCGCCGTCGGTGCCGGCGATGATATGGTTTGGATCGGCGGGATTGATCCACATGGCGTGATAATCCGAATGTACCCAGCCGCCGACGCCGGAAAAGGTCTTGCCTCCATCCCGTGTCATCAGCAGACCCGTGCTTGTCTTGAAGAGGCGGTCTTCATCAACAGGATCCGGAATCAGCAGACTGAAATAGAACGGGCGGCCCTTGACGGCCTTCTGTGTGTTCTTTTTCTCCCAGGTCTCACCCTGGTCGTCGGAGCGGTACAGGGCCGACTCGGCGGCTTCGACCACCGCGTAGATCCGGTCCGGTTGAGAGGGAGCCACCGCCAGGGCGATGCGTCCCAGCTCACCCTCGGGCAGACCTTCGGCAAGAAGTCGCCAGTTTCGGCCGCCATCGGTGCTCTTGTACAGGCCGCTGCCCGGCCCGCCGGAGGTGAAAAAATCCGGCCGACGACGGAACTGCCACATGGCGGCGTACACGATGTCCGGGTCCCGGGGATCGATCGCGATATCCGAACACCCGGTATTTTCGTCCACGTACAGGATCTTTTCCCAGGTTGCCCCGCCGTCGCTGGTCTTGTACAGGCCCCGCTCTTCGTTGGCGTCCCACAGGTGGCCGAGGGCCGCCACGTAGACCACCTCCGAATCGGCGGGATGGACGATGATCTCTCCGATGCGTTCGGTGTTCTCCAGGCCGACCAGTTCCCAGTTGTCCCCGCCGTCGTAGGTGCGGTACAGGCCGTCCCCCACCGAGACGCTGTTGCGCACCCACACCTCGCCGGTGCCGACCCAGACGGTATCCGGATGCGCCTGGTCCACCGCGATGGCCCCGATGCACTGGTTGTGATCGTCAAAAACCGGGCGGAAATTCACGCCGCCGTTTCTGCTCTTCCACACTCCGCCGGAAGCGGCTCCCGCATAGATGATCCGAGGGTCGGAATCGACCACGTCCAGGGCCGAAATCCGGCCGCTCATCACCGCCGGCCCGATCCCGCGGGCCCGCAGGGCGCCGAAAACATGGGGACCGATATCGATCCCCTGTTCATGTGCATCCTGGGCCCATCCCGCAACGGACAACAGCGTCAACAGACCAAGGACCGCAAGGGATGTTTTCACTGGGTAACTCTACTTTCCAAGCTCCGGAGCCGTGGGTGGGGCCGGCGCTTCCGGCATTTCAAAGAGGGAGTCGTCCACCTCGATGCCGAATTCGACCGTTTCCATCATGATCTGGTTCATGACCATGTCGCCCATGCGGGTCTCGATGGCGAAAGGCATGGTCAGACCTTCGACCTCCTGGAAATCACTCATGTAGGTCTGGGTCGTCATCTCATTCTCGTCCACGGTGATCTTGCTCTCGGTCTTGATGTTCAGGAAATATTCGGTGTCGAAGAAAAGGTCCAGCACGATGCCCGTGTTGGTGTCGACCTTCAGCTGGTACGTCGGGGTTCCTTCGACATCCGCTTCCCCGATGTATTCGACCGTGTAACCCTTCTTGGCGTAGTTCACCAGGATCCCGTCCATGTCACTCTGGAGATTGAAGCTCATTTCCTCCATCTCGCTCATGGGCTGCGCTGTGGTCGAACCGGTCATCGGGTTGATGGTCCAGCCCTTGTCCCCGGAAAAACACTGGACCATGGTCGACCCCATGATGTCCGCGTCGATCCTCATCATGCCCGGCCGTTTCTGGGTCATGGTGAAGGGGAATTCCATGCCCTGGGCCAGGAACTTGCCGGTGAACTTCGTGGAATCAATGGCCTGGAGCTTTTCCAGGCCTCCGCTGGCCTCGATGCTCTTGTCGATCAGCTCGTCGGCATCCATGGCCTGGACGGCCAGCGGTAGAATGGTGATCAGGGCCAGAAGCAGGCCGGTGGTGACCATCCGGGTGGGGGAGATTGATTTTTTCAAGGCGATCCCTCCTGGGGGGTGGTGAAGCGGGTCCCGTGACGGGGCCGTGGAAAGGGAATGATACGCATTTTAGCAAATCCCAGTTTCAATTGGCGGAATGATTTTGGCCAGTGGAATCTTGGGGAAAAAGGCCCTGGGGGGCCTTCGGTCCAACGGAATCTGCCGTGTCGCCGAAACGCTCGGCCATCCCGCTAGCGGTACATGATCTTCAGGCGGCCCCAGGTGTTTCCAATGGTTGGAACCGTCGGACATTCGGGGTCGTTCACCGTCAATTCGTTCAAGACGGTCACGTCGTTCAGGACAAAGGTACAGTCTCGTACCATGGAGTGCCCGCCGCGGATCCCGATCCGGGAGAGCTGCTCATCCAGCAGCACGAACTCCTGGGAGAAAACCCTGATCCATCCTGACGGACACTCATCAAAGAGCATGTTCCACTCGACCGTGTCGTCGGCAAAGTCGGTAAAGATCACATTTGTCACCAGATCGTGGAAAACAGGGCGGCGGCTCAGGTCGAGGTTATCAGGAAAGTCAAAACGCAGGGTGATGTAGGCCAGGCCGAGTTGGTCCGGCACCCAGGCCCAGACCACCTGTTCGAAAATGTCTCCCGGTGAGCCCGATACACAGGTGACCTCCCGTGCATCGTCACCGAAGATTCCGACTGCGAATATGGTCCGATCCAACGGTTCTGCCACGGATGCGCGGCAGATCCCGGCCAGAAGCAGTACGATCATGGTCATCGTCTTCATGTCAGGGATATTACCACACTCGGGCCACCGCAAACAGAAAGGCCGGCTTCGAAGAACCGGCCTTTCCACATATTGAAGGGCGAGTCACCGTTCAAGGTGTCCTTCCGACCGGGACGGGGTCACACTTCGTCCCGGTGCGCAGGTGACGGCGACACGCCCAACATCTATCCGGCCATGGCGGCCGATCTCATCTTGAAATTCCGGAGAATGTCCCCGGACGGTCCCCGGTCGCCCACCAGCGCCAAAACCAGTTCATGGGGGCCGAGACGGCCCTCGGCGTTCCTGTTATTGGTGGTCGCAGCAAGATCAGCCGCCCGCAGGATCAATTCCCTAAGAGCTGAGTTTGGGCTCGCCACCACCGTTTTCCAGGCCCTGGGAAGCCCTGCCAGGTCCAGTTCCGTCCGGCGGATCGCCAGGCTGGGATCCAATCCCGGCCTGATTTTCTTCTTGCCCGGCAATGACGCCTCATGAAGGAACGCCCACAGGAGATGAAGGGAGTCCAGCTCGGCATGTCCCATATCGGACGCCTTTTCCTGGGCCTTGTTCATGATTGCCATCGCCTCGGGTGACCAGATTCGCATGTCGAACCTCCTTTTCGCTCGCCTGATAGACCTGAATAGACTGGCCAGGACCCTTGGAAGACTGGGCGAATTCCCGTCTAAGGGGGATGGGTCGACGGGTAGTCCCCGCAAGCCCCAGCCGATTTGATTTGTATGTCCGCCTAACTCGGGGTCACAATTGCACTCTGGGTGCCACGGGGCGGAAAATATGTTTCGTTTTTTCGAAACTATTTAAATTACTGTTATTAAATAATTTACCACCGTTGACAAAAAGACAGGGCAGGACTGTATACTGTATTCATTAATTGTCACAAGCCAAACCATGCCGTTTGTCATGTCAATTTGGCGGTTTATCACGGGGATGCGAGAAAGTCGGCCGTCCAGAGGGAACCCGATTGACTCGAACCCCCGCTTATTGGATCCTCTGGTGGTGGGATTCCCCCTTCATAACCTGCTGGCGGGCCGATTTCCTGCCAGACACAATTTCAAAGGCACAACCCATGAGACCCATTTTGTTCGTTCTGACCGCTTTTTCCCTGATTCTGGCCCTTTCCGGCTGCGGGGAGGAAATCCGTGACACAAAAACCCTGGGCCAGAACCAGGTCCAGGCCGCCGAAGCGGTGTTTGGCCTGGAGATGACCCGGAATGAGCGGGATCTGATGATGGAGGATCTGGTCGACCAGCGGGATTCCTACGCGGCAATGCGCCTGAACATCCCGGCCAACAGCGTCCTGCCCGCCCTGCATTTTGACCCCCAGCTGGCATGGGCCGGCCGGCCCGGTGCCTACCGGAATGAGCCCGACCCGGCCAACGAACTGGCGGTCTGGGGTGATCCCGGACCGGTCGTCAGGCCCGCCAAGCTGGAGAGCCTGGCCTTCTACAGTGTGGCCGAACTGGGCAAGCTGATCCGTCAGCGCCAGATCAGCTGCCTCGAACTGACCGACCTGGCCCTTGCCCGGCTGGAGAAATTCGGGCCCGAACTGGAGTGTGTCATCACCCTGCTGCCCGAAAGGGCCCGCCAGAAAGCCCGCGAGCTGGACGGTATGCTCGATCGCGGGGAATATCTGGGACCCCTGCACGGCATTCCCTACGGAGCGAAAGACCTGCTCGCGGTCAGCGGCGCGCCCACCACCTGGGGAGCCACCCCCTACCGGGATCAGGTGATCGATGAAACCGCCACGGTCGTGCGCAATCTGGATCGGGCCGGCGCCGTACTCGTGGCCAAGCTCACCCTGGGCGCCCTGGCCTGGGGTGACGTGTGGTTCGGCGGCCGGACCCGCAATCCCTGGAATCTGGTCGAGGGGTCGAGCGGGTCATCGGCGGGCTCCGCCTCCGCTGTCGCGGCCGGACTGGTGCCATTTGCCATCGGAACCGAGACGTGGGGGTCCATCGTTTCGCCCAGCACGCGCTGCGGCGTGACGGGATTGCGGCCCACCTTCGGCCGGGTCAGCCGGGCCGGCGCCATGGCCCTGAGCTGGAGCATGGACAAGATCGGACCTCTCGCCCGGTCGGTGGGCGATTGCGCCATGGTCTTCGACGTCATCCGGGGGAGTGACCGTCGCGATCCCACCACGGTCGATGAACCCTTTCCCTACCGGCACGACCAGACCCTGGACGGGTTACGCATCGGCTACCTGAAAAGCGCCTTCGACGAAGACTATCCCGGACGGGAACTGGATCACGAAGCCTTGCGCAAGTTGCGCTATCAGGGCGTGGACCTGGTGCCCATTGAATTTCCCCTGGAGGAGATGGGCATCGAACCGGCAAACCTGGCCATCATCCTGTCGGCCGAGGCCGGCGCGGCCTTCCAGGACCTGACCCTGTCCGGTCGTGACGACGAATTGGTGCGTCAGATCCGTTTCGCCTGGCCCAACGTCTTTCGGACCGCGCAGTTCATTCCCGCCGTGGAATACATCCAGGCCAACCGGCAGCGCACGCTCCTGATGGAAATGATGATCGAGGTGTTCCGTGAAGTCGACGTCTACATCACCCCGTCGCTGTCCGGCGACAGCCTTTTGATCACCAACCTCACCGGACATCCCCAGGTGGTCGTCCCGGCCGGATTCACAGACGAGGACTCGCCCCATTCCATCAGTTTCGTCGGCGCTCTTCATGACGAAGCAACGCTGCTGGCCGTGGCCCGGATCTACCAGGACCACACTTCATGGCATAAAAAAACCCCGCCTGGCTTTTGAGCCGGCGGGGTTTGAATCAAGAGGTCGGTGACCCTCAGGCCTTCTGGGAAATCCGCTCCAGATCCTCGTCCATTTCCTCGATGAAGGACAGGGCAAATTCCTGCTGCCGTTCCTCGGCCGCCTGGGCCAGGTCCCTCGACAGGTTGACCATGTTCTCGGTGAAAACGTTCTGCGCTCCGCACTCGATGGCTCCGGCCTCCTGGACCACGAAATCGAAATCGTAGTTGTGCAGGGCGCCGGTGATGGCATTCAGCCGCAACCGCGTGTCGGAAACGAAGACATCGAGAATATCCCCGGCCAGATCGATGTCCCCACCCAGACTGATGATCAATTTCTCCATGCTGAAGGGATCGGGTGCCACTTCCGGTCTTTCCAGCAGGGCCGGCGAAAGTGTCCGGTTCATCGCTTCCTGGATGAGTTGGCTGCTGATCGGCTTGGGAATGTAGTCGTTCATGCCGGCGTCGAGACATGCCTGGCGGTCCTTTTTGGTCGCGTGGGCGGTCATGGCGATGATGGGCACGTGTTTATTCCGCCCGCGGGCATTGCCTCCACGAATCATTCCCGTGGTCTCGATTCCCCCCAGGATCGGCATCTGGACATCCATGAAGACCAGATCGAAGTCCTTGTCCGACAAGATCTTCATGGCTTCCCTGCCATCGGTTGCGGACTGGGCCGCGTAACCCAGCTTGTTCAGCATTCCCATCGCCACGGCCTGGTTGACCATGTTGTCCTCGACCATGAGGATGCGCAGATCCTTGGAGCGCTTTTTCGTCATGGTACTTTCACTGGATCGTGATGATTTTTGGGCCTTGGTGATCTGGCTCTTTTTCGCCTTGGCGAATTGAACCGTGAACCAGAAGGTGGAGCCCTTGTTCTCCTCGCTTTCGACCCCCATGCAGCCGCCCATTTTTTCCACGAGCTGGCGGGAGATGTTCAAACCCAGACCGGTGCCTCCGTACTTGCGGGTCGTCGAGTTGTCCGCCTGGGTGAACGCCTGAAACAGGTTTTCCTGGATGTGCAGGGGAATGCCGATGCCGGTGTCGATGACCTCGAAACGCACCCGCTCCGGTTCGAAATCACTTTCGCCATCGGTGTCACAGGTGACCTTCAGGCTCACTTCACCCTTCTCGGTGAATTTCAGGGCGTTGCCCACCAGGTTGACCAGCACCTGATGCAGCCGCCCCTGGTCACCGACCACGAACTCGGGCAGCGTCTCATCCACGTCGAGCGTGAATTTCAATCCCTTCTTGCGAATCTGGAAGACGAAGGTGTCGGTCACCCCCTTAACCGTATCGGCCAGGTTGAAGGCTTCATGTTCGAGATCCAGCTTGCCCGCCTCGATCTTCGAGAAATCCAGGATGTCGTTGATGACCCCGAGCAGACCACGCGCGCTGCTGACCACGATTTCCGCGGTTTCCCTCTGCTCTTTACCCAGTTCCATGTCCAATAGCAGGTCCGACATGCCGATGACCGCGTTCAGGGGCGTGCGCAGTTCGTGGGTCAGGTTGGCAATGAACGAGCTCTTGGCCGCGTTTGCCTCCCCGGCCTCCAGCGCCAGGCGCCGGGCCTTGATGGTGGCATTTTCAAGCTCCTGGTTGAATCGTTCGATTTCCCTGGTGCGCTCTTCCACCCTTTTTTCCAGGGACTCGTTCACTTCCACGAGTTCCGTTTCTGCGGCCAGGCGTTTGCTCACGTCGCGGACGAAACCCACCATGAGCGGACGGTCGCCGGTCGTCAGGGCATGTGAGGTGATGCTGATGGGCACCAACTCGTCGTCGGCACGCTTCATCCTGGCCCGAAATCCGGTGATCCCTCCGGTGTCGGCGATCCGGCGGAATTCCTTCCCCATGTTTTCCCGGTCTTTCTCGGGATACAGATCTGGCTGAGACATGGAAGTCAATTCTTCGTAGGAATACCCC
>DAOWLV010000203.1 GCA_030643455.1 Candidatus Krumholzibacteriia bacterium
CGACATGAACGGTGCCTACCTGGACCGGTTGTTGGATATCCGTCAGGTCGATCCCTCCAACATTCCGCAGGTGACCGCTTTTACGCTGGACCGGGACGGCCGCATGTTGATTGCAGACGTCAATGAGCAGCAGCTTCTGCTGCTGGATACCTTTCTCAACCTGCAGATGAGGATCGGAGTGCCGGGAACGCTCGACGATCAATTCATCGATCCCAGCGGCATCACCTTCCTGCCTGACGGCGGGTTCGTCGTTTCGGATCGCGGCAATCGCAGGTTGTGCCGTTACGGACGTCTGGGCTTCTTCGAGGAAACCGTCGGCGGTGATTTCGACGTGGATAACCCCTTTGTCCTGCCCCAGGGATTGGCGTCCGACGAATTCGGCAATCTGTTCGTGGCCGACCAGGGCAATGGCAGGATCCACGTTCTGGACCGGCGGATGCGGTTTCTTACCTCGATCGGGGATGATTTCGGATTGCGGGGCACTCCCACGGCGCCCGTCGATGTGGCCGTGGGCCCGGGGGACGTTCTGGCGGTCACCGACCGCGCTCGTTCCGCGATTCTGATCTACCGGATCATCTACGAGTAATGCGGTTCTGTCCTATGGGCAGATCCGGCACCCTGACATCGGTCCTTCTGACCCTGTTGATCCCTCTGTTGTTTGGCGCCTCCAGGGCCGCCGAGCCCCCTCCTCCTTCACAGGATATCAGGCTCACGGAAAATGAATTCCGGTTGATGCCTCCCGGCTCTCGACCCCTGCAGCTTGCTCATGGATTCGTGGAGGCCACCTCGGTCCGGATTTTCGTGGAGGGTCGGCTTTGGCAGCGGGGGATCGACTACAAGGTGCGGGCCCGTTCCGGAATTATCATTCCCCTGCGGGAGTGGTTGCAATCGCCGGGTGGCGGTCCCGGCACATCCGCTCCCCCCGGGAAAGCCCTGGTCATGGTCGAATACCGTTTTCTCCCGGTGCCGGTGACCCCCAGACGGGATCTGCGGCCAGTCGGGTCGGCACCCGGGACCCGGGAACCGGGGGAAGCGGCGCCCTTGTTCGACGCTTCACAGGATCCTGCCGCCTGGCGGAGCGGCAATCTGCAGGTGTCGGGCAGCAAGACGGTCCAGGTGTCATCGGGTTCCCGGCGGGAAATGACCGTCGACCAGAACCTGCGCTTGACCATCGTGGGGCAGTTGACCCGGGATATATCCGTTCGGGCCTTCCTGTCGGATGACAACCTGCCGGTGGTCCCGGAGGGAAACACGGAGGAATTGCGGGACATAGACAAGGTCCTGGTCGAGATGCAGGCGACGAACTGGCAGGCAACCCTGGGCGACTTCGTGGCCGGTCGGCGGGGTACCACTTTCGGGAACTACCGCCGTAAGCTGCAGGGCTTTTCCCTCCAGGCACATCCGGGCACCGTACGCGCAGAGATCCTGGCGGGGTCTCCGCGGGGTCTCTACCGCACGCTGCAGATCAGGGGCCAGGAATCGAATCAGGGTCCCTATTACCTGGGTGGGAATGCGTCGGCGGGAAACCTGTTCATCATCGCGGGGTCCGAAAGGGTGACTCTCGACGGGCAACTCCTGGTCCGGGGAGCCGACCGGGATTTCGTCATCGATTATGTCACCGGCACGGTGACCTTCACCTACCGGCGATTGATCACCGCCGAATCGACCATCGTCATCGAATACGAGGAGGGAGAGGGTCCCTACGGCAGGACCGTCCTGGGCGGTGGGGCCGGGGCGGAATTCACCATGCCGGTGGTTGACCTTCCGGGCCATTTCCATGCGCGGGTGATCAGGGAAAAGGACGATCCCGCCAGGTTGCGCACCGGGGAGCTGGGTGAGGAAGACGAGCAGATACTCGCCGATGCCGGGGACGACCCCCTGCTGGCGGTTGCCGATGGAGTCACACCCACGGCCGCGGGCGAAGGGTTGTATGACCAGGACCTGGACGGCACCAAAATCATCTATGTCTTCAACCCGGGGGGGGGTGATTTCGATCTGACCCTTTTCTACGCGGGAGTGGGGCTTGGTGATTACGATCTCGAGCAGCTGTCCGCCACCGGGCAGAAGGTTTTTGCCCACAAGGGCGATGGACAGGGCAGCTACCTGATCGGGAGGCCGTTGCCCATGCCGGAATACCACAGCATCGCCACGCTGACCGCTGTTCTGGGCGACACCATGGGTGTCTTCGTGAATGGGGAGTGGAATGCGGGTAATCGGGACCTCAATCAGCTGTCGGACCTGGACAACGAAGACAACCAGGGCACGGCGGCTCGGGTTTCCTTGGGTCTCCGGGATCGTGGGCTGAGCCTGGGCGGCCTTTCACTGGGCCACCTCGATGTGACGGGATTCTGGGAGAACAAGGAAGCGGAATTCAAGCCCTTCCAGGTCAACAAGACGGTATTCGACTACGATCCCTGGGGACTGGCCGATCGGGCCCGTCGTCCCGGATTCCTGGACGAAGCCGACAGGGAGACCGGGGTGCAGGCCGCCTGGAGAACGGGTGGGAGGCAGGGGGGGCTGCGAGTGAAAGGAAACCTGGGCTCCCTTCGTCACGGGGCTTCGATCACTGCCGACCAGTCGGCCGGAGTCGTGGACTGGAATTTCCTGGGCGGCAAGGGTAATCACATCCTTCAGTCGGCCGAGGCGGCGGACCTGCAGGATCCCCTGGATATCAAGCGGGATCTGCGGCGGCATGAAGTCAGCTGGCAGGTCGGGCCGGTCGTGCCCAAGGCAAGTTACCGTTTCCGGCGATGGCGTGACGGGGAAATCACCGGTGGCCGGGCAGGGGGTTTCCGCCTGGAGGAGACCGGTGTCGGCCTGGCCAGTGCCCCCGGCCGAAATCTCAACTGGAAGGTTGATTTTCAACGCGGGCTGGCCGATTCCCTCTATGCGGATCAATGGGTGCTGGAGCGAGACAGCCGAACCACCCGGGCGGGGGTGACCACCGGGCGCTTCGGAGGCATGCGGCTGGTGGGCGAAGGAACGTACAGGCAAATTATCCAGCCCGATTTGCCTGAAGAGACCACACGGCTGGCTCGGCTCAACCTGTCCGGGGATTGGGACAAGGTGTTCAGCGACTGGTCGCTTGGTTACCGGGTGGACAACAGCCGCGCGGCGGTCCTGGACCGGCAGATCCTGTTCGTGGGAGAGGGCCAGGGCGATTACAACCAGGATGGGGAATTCGTGGGCAAGGGCCAGGGGGACTACACAGTGGTCCTGGTCGCAGGTGACGAGCTGGTTGCCACCACTTCGGTCCAGGCGGATTTGAACTGGCGGCAGGGTTTCCAGTTTCTCGGCGCGGACCGCTGGTACGACGCCTGGACCAGCCTGGTCCTGGCCTCGGTGGCAAGCCGCAGCACCACGGAGGATTTCCGAGGTTTGCTGACCCTTGATCCGGAGGTCCTGTTCGATCCCGCCACGACTGTACTCGGGGACCTGACCTATACCCACGAGCTGACCTTCCTGCAAAACGTCCGCACCTTCGACCTGCGTGGGAAATTCGATTTTCGCCAGACCCTGGACCGGCAGTTCTCCGGTCATCCAGAGGACCGGATCAACCGCAACTGGCAGGTCACCGCCAATCTCAACCTGACCCGCAGGTCGGCCGTCAACCTCCGCTGGGCCCGACGGGAAGAACGACGCTTCACCCAGGAAGAGGTGGCCAGCGCCCGCGGAAGTCTGGAGGCCCTGACCAGGCGTTACGAACTGGGGTACAATTACAACCCTACCACGAACCTCAGGCTGGCATTGCAGGGGGAGTTCATCACAAGGAATGACGAGGTTTCGAGGGTCAGCCAGGAGGAGATCGCCCTGCGGCCGAATGTGCGCAGCCGGTTCCGCCGTGCCTGGACCCTGCAGGCCGAACTCAGGGTTTCCGATGTGAAGAGCGAAGAGCCGACCGCCTCATTGCGGCCCTGGTTCTTTTCCTTTCCCGGAAGGAATGTCGAATCCTCTCTTCGCCTGGCTTGGGATCCCACGGAATTCCTTGCCGTTTCGGCGAGCTGGTTCACCCGCAAGAAAACCGAAGGGAGGTGGCAGCATGATTTGCGTCTGGAAACGACGGCCCGTTTCTGATCAGGGACGAGGCGGCGGTGCCCGGCGTTCCGGCCTGTTGGTTCTGGGCATCCTGCTGGCCCTGGCGGCGGCACTCCCAGCCCTGGCCGAGGCTGCAGAGCAGGTGGTCACCTTCGCAACGGATTGGCGCCCGGAGGGACAGGAACAGAGGTGGCTCGATGAGGATCGGCGGTGGTTTGTGACCTTGCCTGCAGCGGTGAAGATCCTGATTCCGGAATTCCCGGATTCGATCTCCGCGGCAGGATTGGCCATGGAACCCGAGGAAACGAGGCGGATCAAGAGCCTGGTTCAGGCAGCGGGGGCCGCAAGCGGGGACACGATGCCGGTGGTCCGGCCCGTGACGGCGTTATTGCGCGACCGATGGATCGACCGAGGCTACCTGACGGCTGGGGTGGTTGTGACCGGAGACACGCTCCAGGTCCGGCCCGGACCTGTCTGGACCATCGGGGAAATGGAAACAGGAGGGGATGACTTCCCGGGCCGCAGCCACCTGTTGAATACCTGGCTGCCCAGGGTGGGTGATCGCTTCAAACGGGAGGAATGGAGTCATGGGATCGATATGGTTCTCGTCGGGGCAGGCGAAGCCGGTTACCCCTTCCCTCGCTGGGTGACCCGCGACGTCACGCTGGTTCCCGAGGACCACACCGTGGATATCAGGGCCATGCTTTTTCCGGGCAACCTGGCCTACGTCGGACCTGTGACCAGCGATCTGAGTGAAGAAAGGGCGGCTCGATTCCTGGCTCGAACTGCAGGGATTCCCCCGGGTCGACTGTTCCGGCATTCGGATCTTTCCAGGGCGCGTCAGAAACTGCTGGCCCGGGACCTGTACACCACGGTTGGCCAACCGGAGGTCTACCTGACGTCCGCCATGGACACGGTGGGAATCCACTGGCCGGTCGTGGCGCGACGCAAGGTCAACCGCCTGCAGGTCATTCTCGGCTTGAGCAAGCGTGAAGACGGATCCGGCAGCAGGGTGAGTGGTGAGGTGGATCTACGTTTGCCGAATATGGCGGGCACCGGCCGCAGCCTGCAGGTCGGTTGGAGGGATGACGGCAATCAACGGTCCCGCTTCGGATTTTCTTACCTGGAACCCCTGGCTTTCGGCACTCCTCTTGATATGTGGCTGGGTCTGGACAATGAGGTCGAGGAGGATTCCTACACCCGTTTCCGTCTGGAAAACAACTGGAGTCTGCCGGTCGTAGCCTTGTGGGGTTTGGAACTGGGTGTGGGCTGGGACCGGGCAACCTATCCGCTGGGAAGCCTGGAACGGACCAGCCGGGTCCGGGCCCGGGGAGCAATATTGCACCACCGGGGAGACCGCACGCGTAGTGGGTGGGCAGGCCTGTTCGCCATCGAAAACGCCTGGCGTTCGGCCACCCAGAGGTCGGCCGAGGAAAGCGAAATACCCTCGACCGCCCAGTTGTCGGAGGCGGTCACTCAGCGCATCTTCGAGGTCGATGCGTCCGGAGAACTGTGGCTCGGTCGGACTTTCAGCATGGCCGGGCGGGGGGCCATGCGGCAATTGACGGGGGAAGAAAAAGTGGTGCCCCTGGCAGAGCAGTTCCGCTTCGGGGGTGCAAACTCGGTGCGCGGTTACCAGGAGGGTGAATTCCACGGTTCGGTGACCGCCTGGGCCAGTGTGGAGGCGAGGATCGGCCGTCCGGGCGGGTCACGTCTTTACACCTTCTACGACCTGGGGTACTTTGAATTCTGGAGCCTCGATCCGCTGACCGTGGAGGGGAACGACCTGCTGCGGACAAGGGGCTGGCCCAGGGGTTACGGGCTGGGCCTGTTGGCCACGACTCCCGCCGGAGACATCTCCCTGGCCATTGGATTTCCCGGCACGGTGGACTTCGATCAGGCAAAATTGCACATCACCCTGCTGGAATCCTTCTGAGCCCGGTGGGCTCTTCGATCCGGAGCGTCATGGACCGCGAATCCGCCCCCAAAGAGATCGCCCGTCTGCGGGCTGAAATCACGCGTCACAACGAGCTGTATTACAAGAAGGCCGCGCCGGTCATCAGTGATGCGGAATACGACGCGTTGGAAAGGGAGCTGCGGGATCTTGAATCCAGGTATCCCCATCTGGCGGGAACCGACAGTCCGACGGGTGAAGTGGGCAGCGACCGAGACGCCAATTTTCCCAGCGTGTCCCACAGCCGTCCCATGCTCAGTCTGCAGAACAGTTATGAGCTGTCCGAAGTGGAGGCTTTCGACCAGCGCGTTCGTAAGGAACTGGACCGGATGGGCGATGGCGGGGAACCCGTCTACTCCCTGGAACCGAAAATGGACGGAG
>DAOWLV010000153.1 GCA_030643455.1 Candidatus Krumholzibacteriia bacterium
AGGGTGCGGCCGTCGAGATTGACTGTTTCGGACCCCTCCTCGATGTTCGACACCCCGAGATTGAAGTTGCTGGCGGCCGAGGCGTGGGTGGCGATGATCCGGAACGAAGTGTGCTGGCTGTACTCGGAGGGGAACTTGTTATGGTCGTAAAGTTGCCAGGTCTGGTTGTCCTTGAGGAAGGAAGGATCCCAGACGAAGGCGGTGGTGTCGGCATTGGCCGAGTAGACCGCTTCGGCGATGGCGTCCGCATCATCCTCGCGACCCAGGGGTCTTCCGCCCGGGGCAAAGGGCATCGGGAAGTCCAGGGGGAATTTCAACAGCCCCTTGTCCAGGTCGAAGACGAACCGATCCCATGTATCGACCAGTCCGTCAGGATTGCCGTTGCCCTGGGGATCCCCCCGATCCAGGCCGAAGATGCGGATGTAGTCCACCCCGTTCTCGTCCTGCTGGGGTTGGTTCGTGCCGGGCTGGTTGCGTTCGATGCGAAGATCAAAGGACCGTTCATCGATGTTCGCGCCCCCCAGTGAATAGATGTTCCGAAGCACATACTGGAAGGTATGGGGTTCCTGGTCGGATACCGGGGCCTTCAAAAGTTTCATCCGGTAATAGATGTCATCTCCCCCCCCGGTGATCGTTTGATCCGGTTCGTCAATGCCGGGGATGTCGCCCACCTGGAAAATACTGCCGTCGGCCAGCTTGATTTCGTAGATGACCGCCAGCACGTCCTGGTCGGTCATCTGGCTCCGCAGATCCATCGCGATCAATCGGCCGTCCACATCCCGCAAGGGATCCCAGTTGGTGATTTCCCTCCAGCGGCGGCCGAACGTATGGGGTTCGATGAAATCGATGTTGTCCCAATTGCGGAACCCGAGGGAATCAACGTAGACGGCCACGTTGACGATATCCTGGCTGGTGGGTTCACCCCCGGGAAGCAGTTGGAAGATCTTGATGGATGTGAGCTCGATCTCATCGCCCTGGAGGCGGCCATCTGGAAATTCCTCAAAGGGAAGATCCAGCTTGAAGAAGCGGTGGTTCAGGTAATCGGAGGAATTGATGACGTTGTCGGAAACCTGGCCCCCGGAAGCGTTGAAGACCTTGGATGATGTTTCGGCCTTCTGTTTCGAAGCGACCACCGTGAAGTCAGCCCGGCCCACCTGGCCGGTCACCTTGAGACCGAACAGGCCGGACTTGTTGGAACTGTAGCCGAGCAGCTGGCTGCCGGGCAGGGTCAGTCCCACGTCGCCGGTTTCGATGGTCTTGATTACCTCGTCCTCGAGCCCCTGGTACATCAGCTTGATCTTGGTGGCATCGGGTCCCACCTGGGCGCTGTTGTGGTCGACCTCGATGATGATCTTTTCGCCGATGACCCCGGACAGGTTGATCTGCAGTTCCTGTTCCATGTCCAGGGTGGGGAAAAGGGATTGGCTGGACACTCTTTCGTTGGGGGTGAATGGATTGACCACCGTGCTTTCCCCGGAGATGGAGATGCGCTCGCGTCCCGTGATCTTGATCCTTGTCTTTTCACCCCGTCCGATGATCTTCTCCAGGGTGCGGGGCAGCTTGATGGGGATGGTCAGGTTGATGAGGCCGTCGTCCCGGTCCGTCCGGCGGCCCTGGCCGGCAATATCCAGGGCTTCGGTCCGGACAAAAACCTGCCCGACGGCATGACGGCGGCGGACGCCGGTCATGAGGTCGTCCACGAAGATCTTGACCACCGGATCCCCGATGGGCCGGGGCGGGTAATAAACGAATCCGCCCGGCAACGTCTCGGCCGACGGGAACAGAAAGAAGAATGAGGGGTATTGGAACTCGGTCATCAGGCCCAGATTGCCGTTGTACTCGATGAAGTGTTCACGCCGATCGAGATCGACCCTGGAACGGGCTCCGAAGTGATGGCGGAACAAGGCCTCCAGGCCCGGTTTCCGTTCGGGATACCGGACCGGGTCGAGGCCCAGACCTTCGAGCCTGCGGCGTAACACCAGGCGGTCAATACCCAACAGGCGTGGGTCATCCGTGGTCCTGATCACCGGGTCCAGTCCGTACAGGAGGGGACCCTCATAATTGGGATCGGCCTGGGCATTTCCCACCAGGAACGTGGTCAGGGCCCCGGATAGACCGGCAGCAAGAACGAACAGGAATACGAATGACCGCAACTGGACCGGCAGACCATCGCGAAGAGGGATTCCAGAACAGCCGGACTCAACACCCCTGGCAGGGTGTCGGACCGGCTTTCCGGTTTGCCCCAGGCTCATTCGCGACAATCCCTGTCTCCATAGGTTGGATGCCTGATTTTTTGCTGGCCCGTTTCGCGATCGTCCACGAAAATGGTCATGCTGACCACGGGACTGGCCATACCCCGACCATTGATCCTGGCCGGTTTCGGCTCAGAAGATCACTGATCTGGACGAAGTTCAGACGTGAAACCTGGGAATCAACCCCATGGGCCAAGGCCACCGGATGTTCCGTTGCTGAGGTCCAGCCGAGAAATGATGTGGGCACCGACAGGGGCAACAAGGCTCTATGTACCTGATATATAAATACTTGCTGACTACCGCGGCCGGACCCTTCTTTTTCGGCTGGTTCGTCATCACCTTTCTGCTGATGATTGACGTGCTCTTCAGGTACGTCGATCTGTTTGTCAGCAAAGGTGTTCCCTTCCTCATGGCAACCGAGGTTCTGGTTCTCAGTCTGGGGCACACATTTGCATTATCCGTACCAATGGCCGTCCTGATAGCCATCCTCATGAGTGTCGGACAACTTGCTGCTGATCATGAGATTACAGCGATGAAGGCCAGCGGCATCAGTCTATGGACGGTCCTGCGTCCACTCCTGCTGGGAGCCGGGTTCATCGCCCTGGGCCTGACCGCCTACAACCACTTCGTTTTTCCGGAGTCCAACCACACCCTGGCCAACCTCCTGTACGACATCAACCGCACGAAACCCATGCTCGAAATCCGCGCCCATCAGTTCACGGACATGGGCGACCGGACGACCATCTACGTGGGCTTCAAGGACGACATCACCGGTCGGATCGAGGATGTCACCATTTTCGAAAAGGAAAAACCGGGAGATCTTTCCCCGCGGCTGACCATCGCCACCTGGGGTCGCATTGTCCCTGACCACGAAACCGATTCGGTGCTCATCGAACTGCACGACGGGGAAATTCACGAAAGACCCGACAAGAAGTCTCCCGACAAGTACCAGGTCACACGTTTCGGCCAACACAACCTCTACGTGGAAAACGTCGAACGGGATTTTCATGAATCGGGCCGTCAGACGCGGGGTGATCGCGAGATGAACCTGAGAGACCTGTGGGACAATGCGGGTCGGGAACAGGAAAGGCAGGACAAGGTCCTGGCCAATGTGGCCGGTCTTTCCGAGACCATGCTGAAGTGGCAATGGAAACTGCTCGACCCGGAACGCCGCAGCGAGATTCTGGGCAACAAACCGACGCCTGGGCCGGGGCCCGAGCGGGACACTTTTCTGGAAGGGAAATTTCGAGCCACGCGGTTGAAGATCGAGAGGGTCGCCGAACAGTCGCGGTACCAGGAAAAAATCAGGGACAGCTACCGGGTCAAGGAAAACCGGTACCTGGTGGAGTTCCACAAGAAATTCGCCATCCCCTTCGCCTGCATCGTATTCGCCCTGCTCGGCGTGCCCATGGCCGTGACATCCTCCCGGAGCGGCAAGGGCGTCAGTGTGAGCCTGGCCATCGGTGTCTACCTCATATATTATCTTTTCCTGGTGGCCGGTGAAAAGTTTGCCGACCGGGGCAGGTTGGACCCCTTCCTGGCCATGTGGAGCGCAAATTTCTTCCTTTTGGCCCTGGGCATTCCCCTGTTTTTCAAGGCTGCCCGTGAGTCCACCCTGCTGAGCATCACCCTGAAACCCCGCGCGGCCGACGAGAAGGTATCCGTCGGTGGAGACCCGATTTGATGTCTATCATACACCGTCATCTGCTGGCCACCTTCTTCCGCAACCTGGGCCTCACCATGGTCGGCGCCCTGATCCTGTTCACGCTCATCGACGTGCTGGACCACATGGGCAGCTTCGTTGATAACGATGCATCCGCCTGGCAGATCCTGCGCTACTATTCCTTCAAGGCGGTGTGGATCATCGACACGGTGCTGCCCATCGCCATGCTGATGGCCACCCTGTTCACCGTCGGCACCATGGCCAGGTACCTCGAACTGACCGCCCTGTTCGCCGCGGGTTGGTCGCTTATGAAGGTCACCCGACCCCTGGTCATCATCTCCCTGCTGGTGACCGTGTTTTCCCTGGCCTGGCGGGAATATGTCCTGCCGGAAGCGAACGTCCGGCGGAACCAGGTGTGGGATGTGGAAATCCATGGCAACCCCGACCGGATCCGTCCCACCCAGCACATCGCCCTGACCGGCGCCGACGGGCGGCTGTACTATGCGCGAAAGTACGACCCCAACTCCGGTATCCTGACCGGGCTCAAGATCATCACCCACGAAGGCGCCATCATAACCGAAAGAATCGATGCCGCCCGCGCCGAATGGGACGGCACCCACTGGACGCTGATCGACGGCATGCGCCGCATCTTCGACGGGGAACAGGAATCCACGGTGGTCTTCGAGCGCCTCACCGCCCGCGACCTCAAGGTCAACCCCAGGAGTTTCTACCGCGAGCGCATCCGTCAGGAGGACATGAATATCCGTCAACTGCGGGACCATGTGGAGTTGATTCGCCACAGCGGCGGCGACCCTACCAGCAGTCTGGTGGACATTCAGTTCAATCTGGCCTTTCCCCTGGTCAATCTGGTCGTGGTCTTGATGGGCATCATTCTGGCTTCAGGCCCCCGCAAAACCACCGTGTCGTCCGGTTTCGGATTCACCCTGCTGGTGAGTTTCGGCTACTACATGTTCATGACTTTCGGCCGGGCCCTGGGCCACAGCGGCACCCTGCCCCCGATTCCTGCCGCCTGGTCCGGAAATGCCGTCTACGCAGCTATTTTCGCCGTTATGTTCGTACGTGCCCGCCGCTGAGGCGATATTTTTCACCAGACCGGGTTTTCATCCCGCCATGATGGACAACTGTTTTTCCTGGACTCCTTGCCTGGGCTGTCCTAGCTTCGTAAATTGATGCGACCAGGCAGATAGGGCCCGGAACGGGGTTCCGGTGTCTTTCTGCGAACCAGATTCCAAGTCACCCCACGGGGAGAATATCCACACATGAAACGCGCCTGTATGCTGCTGGTGCCGGCCTTGTTGCTTTTGGCCCTGGCCGCCGGTTGTCAAGACGATGACACGTCCCTGCCCGTATTCACCAGATTGAGTGTCAACCCTGCCTGCGGTGTCGCACCCATGGACGTGGAAGGATACGCCGTTCTGTCCGGCGGAAATGAATCAGGCGATCCCATGGGCGCAAACAACAATCTGGAGATCAGTTGGAGTTTCGACGACGGCGGGACCGGAAGCAGCACCATCGCCTACCACAGGTACACAGTCCCTGGTGAATACTCCGTCACCGTCGTCGGGCGTGACCCGGACGGAAAAACCACCACGGCGTCAGTCCCGGTGACCGTGTTCCCCGACAGCCTGATCATTCAGGCCGGCTCCGACTTCCCCGAGGGAAACGTCACCACCGACCAGATCATTCATTTCAATATCGCGGTCGAATCCTGCGACATCGATTTTCCGATCGTTCAGGGCGATTCGGTTAAGGTGGTTTTCAACTGGAAAATGGGCGATGCCGACGCCAATGAATTCAAACTCGCCGAACCGGAATTCCGGTACGACATTCCCGGGCAATACGAGGTCAACGTTTCGGTCTTCTATCCTGCCTGGGCAGTACTGCGCGAGCAGACGTTGACCTTCAACGTCACCTCCCCCTGAGTGGTGGTCGGCCTGCCGGCTTCATACCCGGCAGTCCAAAATTGATCAGGGCGGGGCTCAAGAAGCCCCGCCCTTTTTTTCCGGCCAGAACCAGCCGTGATCAACCGATGGCTGCCTTCAGGTCATCCACCAGGTCCTCCTGTTCCCAGGCGAACTGGACATCATCCCTGCCGAAATGACCGTAGGCGGCGGTCTCCAGGAAGACCGGCTCACGCAAGCTGAGACGCGAGATGATTCCCTGGGGGGTCATATCCGCCACCTTGCGGACCGCCGCGGTGATCTGCTTGTCGGGTACCTGGCCGGTGCCGTAACAATCGACGTTGATCGAAACCGGTTCCGCCACGCCGATGGCGTAGGCCACCTGCACCTGGCAACGGTCCGCGAGACCGGCCGCCACGATATTGCGGGCCAGATGCCGCGTGGCGTAGGCCCCGGAACGATCCACCTTGGTGGAATCCTTGCCACTGAAGGCACCGCCCCCATGGCAGGCGCTGCCGCCGTAGGTGTCGACGATGATCTTGCGCCCCGTCAGGCCACAATCCCCGAGGGGCCCGCCCACCACGAACCGTCCCGTGGGATTGATGTGCGTCTTGTAACCGTCGTGATCCACGTCGAACCTTGCCAGCACGGGCCGGATGACATGCTTGTCGATGGCGGCCCGCAGATCCTCGAGTGAAATGTCCGGGTCGTGTTGCGTGGAAACAACCACGGTGTCGATGGCCACGGGTTTGTGGTCCTCGTAGAGGCAGGTCACCTGGGTCTTTCCGTCAGGCCTCACCCAGGGCAGGGTGCCGTCCTTGCGGACCAGGGCGAGTTGCTGCGCCATCCGGTGAGCCACCGTCAGGGGCAGGGGCATCAGGACATCGGTTTCCCTGCAGGCGTAACCGAACATCAGACCCTGATCACCGGCTCCGCCCGGGTTGACACCCATCGCGATGTCGGCCGACTGTTCGTCCAACGTGGTCAGAACCGCGCAGGTGTCGGCGTCAAAACCGTAATCCGCGGAAGTGTATCCGATGTCCCGAATGGTCTTGCGAACCAGGGTGGGAATATCGACATATGTCTTGGTGGTGATTTCCCCGGCCAGGCAGGCCATGCCCGTGGTGACCATGGTCTCGCAGGCGACCCGGCCTTCCGGATCCTCGGCCATGATGGCATCAACCACGGCGTCCGAGATCTGATCGGCCACCTTGTCCGGATGTCCTTCGGTCACCGATTCGCTCGTGAACAGGAACCTGTCGCTCATGTCTTGTCCTTCCCTTTATACGAGGCCCGGTCTGCCCGGGCCGGTCGATTAACACTTGATTTCAACTGTGCTCAACTGTGATTTCGCTGAAGTCCCCCACGTTGATCTCCCCCGTGACTCCGGTCAGGACACACTGGTCACCGACCAGGCTCTGGTCAAGCCTGCATTGCACCAGGCGGCTGCCCGACCCGATCACGCTGTCGCTGATCCG
>DAOWLV010000096.1 GCA_030643455.1 Candidatus Krumholzibacteriia bacterium
GTACAAGATAAATTTCTAACAGGTTTAGGTGAGAAAATAACAAGCAAAATAATGGGATTTTGGACAAAAAAGCCGGACGGTTTCCCGTCCGGCCTTTGCTCACCTGACTTCAATCCGGTCTCAATCCTCGGCCGGAGTCTCCTCTTCCTGACCCAGCAGGTATTTTTCGAACCAGGCCAGATCCCATTTCATCTTGGCCAGACGGTTTTCGTGGGTGGTCAGGCCGTGGGGTTCGCCCGGATAGACCACAAGTTCCGTCGGCACGTCGAGATAGTGTTTCAGGGCCCGGTACAGGGCCCGGCTGTGGGCCGGGGGAACGCGGGGGTCGTTGCCGCCCACGTGGATGAGGGTCGGAGTCTTGACCTTGTCCAGGTTGTAGAGTGGCGAGGCCTTTTCGTAATGCGCTGCTTGTTCCCAGGGCAAACCTTCCACGTAATTGATGACGTGCCCGGGCGTGTCTTCGGTGCCCCACTGGATCACCATGTCCAGCACACCCGCGCCACTGCTGGCGGCGGCGAACATGTCCGGTTCGGCGACGATCATGCAGTTGGTCAGATACCCGCCGTTGCTCCAGCCGCTCACGCCGATCCTGGCGGGATCGGCGATCCCCTGGTCGATCAGCCAGCGTGTTCCGGCGGCGATGTCGATCACCTCGATATCGTTTTCGCGCCCGATCAGCTTGGCCAGGAATTCGTCCCCGTACCCGGTCGAACCGTGGTAGTTGGGGCTGAGCAGGGCGTAGCCGTTGCTCGCCATCAGCGCCCGGCCGTAGATCCACAGGCGCAGGCGGTACTTGGTCGAGGAGGTGGGGCCGCCGTGAAGCTCGATGATGGTCGGAAGCGGGCCGTCACCTTCGGTGTACCCGGGCGGCAGTTCGAGGATGCCGTAGCAGTCGTCACCATCGGCTCCCGGCCAGCTGACATGTTTGATCTGGGGCAGCTTCCAGGTGTCGACCTGGGGATTGACCCGGGTCAGGCGGTCGAAATTTTCGGGAGATTTGACCGTGTAGATGTCGTTGGCGTCGGTGATGGTTTCGAACACGGTGGTCAGCTTGCCGCCCCGCTTGTCGAAAGCGAAAGAGCCGACCACGATGTCGCCCCCGGCGAGGATCCGGGTCAATCCCTGGTTGCCCCCGCCGATCTTCTGGGTTGCGTAGACATGGACCCGGCCCATGGTCTCACCGCGATAACACAGGGTGCGGTCCTTGCCTTTCCAGAGCAGGGAGCCGGCGAAGGTCACCAGGTCCGGCCGCTGGACCAGTTGAAGGTCCCAGGTTCCGTCCTTTTCCTCGGTGATCCAGATCCTGGAGGCGTAACCGTCGTAGGAGATGGCAAAGGCCAGGGCCCGGCTGTCGCCGGACCAGGCCAGGTCGTCGATCCAGCCGTAGGGGGAAGGGTGGTTCTCGCGCCATTGCTGGCTCGTGGCCCGGGTCACTTCGCCCGAGGCCACATCGAGGATCTCGACCCGGGACCAGCCCTCCTTGAAAATCAGTTCGTTGTCATCGGTGGTGACCATGCCCAGCCTGGTTCCGTCGGGCGAAAGGGACATTTCCCAGATCACACGGTCCGCCGGCAGCACCACTTCATCCCGCCAGCTTCCCAGGTCCAGCTTGCGGACTTCGGTGAACCAGGTCACACCGTGGCCGTATTCGAGGTCCTCGAATTTTTCGCGGAGGTCCTTCCACTCGTCGGCCACTTCCTTTTTCTTGACGGAGTAATAGAGGACACCAGCGTCGGGCGCCAAGGCGAATGATTGTACGCCGTCATCGACCCGGGTCACCGCCGTCGGGCCTCCTTCACCGGGAACCAGGCGCCAGACCTGGCGGCTGCCGTCATGGGGAGGCGCGTCGCGGCCGGCCTTGTCCCGGCCCAGAAAATAGATGGCCTTCCCATCGGCAGACCAGACCACCGACGAGACGGCGAAGCTGTCGAAAGTGTGCCGGATGGATCCTGCCCCGTCACGGGCGACGGTCCACAGTTCGCTGTGCCGGCCTTCCTTGCCTTCTCCCCAGCGACTTTCCGTGAAGGCGAGGGTGTCACCTTCGGGCGAGACCGCGAGGTTGCCCAGGCTGATCAGGTCGAAATAGTCCTCCGGAACGATGTCGTGATCCCGGACAGGGGAGTCGCCCAGAACAGGGGCAGCCACCAGAAGGACCAAAAAGACCATCAGGAAATCAAGATGGGGCGCGTGTCTCACGGAAATACCTCCGGCTGGATGAGAGGCTGAAAGCCCGAAGTGAAAAGAAATGCCTGACCAGCGAAAACTATCATTCCGACGCGGCGGGTAAGCCAGGATTATTTCCGGGCCCATTCATGGTTTTTTGGGCCTAATTGCTGAATGGCGGTTCCGAATGACTGAAAAACCGGATCAACCGGGAATGGCAAGGGCCGGAAAGGTGGAGGATAATAATTGAAAAAGTGTCATAAAATATTTAATAATACCTTCTTGTGCGGATCTGCATTCCCATCGAATTTGAATATAAAATGCCAAAAAAGAAGAACATTTGTATATTTTTTCATGTAAATTGTCTTTTGTTATGATATAATCCTGACACAAGGCTGATTACATTCGCCTGGGGGGAGCCCCGAACCAACTACGAACATCCCATCTAGAGGAGCGAAAAATGAAGAAGATTGTTCTTGTCTTGACCTTGGCGGCTTGCGCCCTCAGCGGGTCCGCATTTGCCCAGGATCCAGGAGATATGGATCGCAACAACATCGGCATCTACCTGAACGAAGCGGGCATCGGTAACTGCGGTGGGATCGATGCGGATATCCCCTTCACGGTTTTCGTGGTCCTGACCAGGCTCTCCAATTCCGAAGTGTGGGGTTGGGAAGCCAAGTTCGTCTTTGAAAACATCCTGAGTCTCGGCGTCACTCCTTACGGAGAGCATATCGATGCCGGCACGCGGGATGGTGAACACATCGTCGGGTTGAGCATGCCCTTGATGGCGATGAATCAGAAAGTCGTCGTGGCCGAAATTGACCTGATGGTCAGTGGGGCCCTGAACGATGTGAGCCAGCCCAGCAACGTTTACATCGAAGGCATCTACTTCGCCTTGCTGGAAAACGGGCAGCCCGCCTACCTGGAAGCTTCCGGCAGCGACGGCGTGGCCTTGTGGCAGGCCATCAGCGGGCCGGAAACTCCCCAGCTGTCCATGAACGGTGACTGTGTCCCCGTGGCAGTGGAAGCCAGTTCATGGGGCAACCTGAAGAGTCTGTACCGGTAATCCCGGTCAGAAAGTTCATGAAGCCTTCGGCCGGTGAAGAAGGCGGAAAAAGATGATTGCGGCCACTCTATCTGGGTGGCCGCAATTTTTTGATTCTTCTATGACTTTGGCATTGTTTTTTTAATAATGAATGGCTGGGCCTCTGAAATTGTGCCAAGGGGGAAACCCCCTGTCTTATTGTTTCTTATGCGATATTTAGTGCTTTTTGTATAGGTTTGGGATTGGATTTGGGAGTGTTTTCAGCGAGATAAAAATTCATCGCCATCAAAAAAATGGGGGGCGTTTTTGAAAAAAAGTTAAAAAAAAATGAAGAAAACAGTAAAATGTCCTGGATTCGTGTTTTTTTCCGTGGTATGGTCCCTACAGTAGATTGGTTCGCCTGTGGGATTGTCCTTCAAGCTCTAAACGACTCAGCAAAGGAGCAACACTATGAGGAAAATGGTTATTATTTGTGTTTTGGCGGCCTTCGCCTTCGGGGGATCTGCCTTTGCCCAGGATCCAAATGATATGGACCTCAACAACATCGGCATCTACCTGAACCCGGCGGGTACTGGTAGCTGCGGTGCGATCGATGCCGATATCCCCTTCACGGTTTTCGTGGTCCTGACCAGGCTCACCAACCCCGAAGTGTGGGGCTGGGAAGCCAAGTTTTCCTACGAAAACATCCTGGCTCTCGGTGTGACTCCCTACGGAGAGCATATCGATGCCGGCTCACGTGAGGGTGAACACATCGTCGGGTTGAGCGAACCCTTCTTTGCGATGGGTGGAATGGTCGTCGTGGCCGAAATTGACCTGATGGTCAGCGGGGCCCTGAACGACGTGACCCAGCCCAGCAATGTTTTCATCGAAGGCATCTACTTCCCCTTGCTGCCCAACGGACAGCCCGCCTACCTGGAAGCTTCCGGTAGCGACGGCGTGGCCTTGTGGCAGGCTATCAACGGGCCAGAAACTCCTCAGCTGTCCATGAACTGCGATTGTGCTCCTGTGGCAATCGAAGCCAGTTCCTGGGGCAACGTGAAGAGCCTTTACCGGTAAGCCCGGACCCGCCCCAGGTGGGTTTTTTGGAGTTGAAGTGACACGGCCGTCCCCGGTGGGACGGCCGTGTCATGTTTAGAAGGGGAAGGTCTGTTGATCCACCGGCCAACGGACAGCCTGCTATTCGTCTTCTTCGGAGATTGAACTCTCGAGCTGGGGGTCGCGGCCTTCCTGCCGGGCCCTCAAACCTTCGGCGGTTTCCAGTGACTCCCAGCACTGCTGCTGGGACTCCCATTCCAGCGAGAGCATGGTGGTCAGATCCAGATTGGACGCCTGCTGAATGCCCAGCTTGGTCAACTGGACCGCGGGTTGGGGCAATCGTCGCATGCGATCGGTGAACTGGTCCAACTCCTCTTCCCATACCTGGTCGTCGATGAGCCGGTCCACCAGGCCGATCCGCCACGCTTCTTGAGCGCCGATGGTGCGGCGTGACCAGAGGAAATCCAGGGTGCGACCTGGACCGATCAAACGGGGCAGGATGTGCATGAGGCCCCAGCCAGGCAGCAGTCCGCCGGACATGTCCAGGGTGGTGAAGCAGGCCTTGTCCGAGGCCAGGCGGATGTCCGCGGCCATGAAGAAACCCAGGCCGAGATTGCGGATGTCCCCGCGGGTGGCTGCCACGACCGGTTTGGTGGTCTCGGTGATCATGGTCACGATCTTGCGGGAGATCTCATCGTCCACCGCGAGCATTTCAAAACCCTGATCCTGCGATCGGACCTCGGAAAGACTGTCGAGGTTGTGATGCAGCTCGAAGGCGTGGTCGCCGTCCGTGAAGAGGATCATCCGGACGGCCCGGTCCTCCTGGAGCCGCAGCATCATGTCCACGAACTCATCACAGAGGCTGCCCATGTCGGGGGCGCCCGGCCCGATCATGCGGACGGTGGCGCAGCCCTCCGCGATCTCGCAATCGAAATTCTGATACTCCATGACAACTCCCGGCCGGTTGGGTTTTTTTGTTCCGCCAAAAATAGGACAAATGCGCGGGCAGGCAACCCGATCCCGTGGACAGGTCCGGACAAGTGGGGTAGGATCATCCTTCGAAGTCGCTTGCCGGGAACAGGTAATCTACCTGCGGATGTCCGCTGAAGGGTGTGGGAATGAGAGTATTCGTTACCGGTGGAAGCGGTCTGGTGGGCCGGGCCATCATCCCCTTGTTCCTGGACAGGGGCGACGAGGTTCTCTGCCTGACCAGGGATCCGGCCCGTGCCCGGGAAGTCCTTCCCACCGGAACGGAAATCCTGGGCGGGGATCCCACCATGCCCGGAGACTGGCAGGACCGACTGGCCACCTGCACGGGAGTCGTCAACCTGGCCGGCTCCCCGGTTGCAGACGGGCTGTGGACCGGCCGGAACAAGCAGCGCATCAGGCGGTCCCGTCTGGCCACCACCGAAAACATCGTCACTGCCCTTGGCGCCTGCGATGGGCCGATGGTCCTGGCCAGCGCCTCGGCGGTGGGGTATTACGGAGACCGGGGTGACAATGCCCTGGGCGAAGCCAGTGAACCTGGCAGCGGATTCCTGGCTCGGCTGGCCCTCGAATGGGAACACACCGCCCTCAAGGCGGAGCGGGAAAACGTCAGGGTGGCCCTGTTGAGGATCGGGATCGTCTTGTCGCAGGAAGGCGGGGCCCTGGCCAAGATGCTGCCGGTTTTCCGCCGGGGGCTGGGTGGGCCACTTGGAAACGGTAAGCAGTATTTCCCCTGGATTCATATCGGGGATCTGGCCCGACTCATCATGTTTGTCCTGGATCATGGTGAAATCCAGGGACCGGTCAATGCCGTGGTACCGGATCCCCCCCGCCAGAAGGAATTCACTGCAGCGGTGGGCAGTGCGCTGGGCAAACCGGCGTTCATGTCCGTGCCCGGATTTGTCCTGCAAGGTTTGATGGGGGAGATGGCCGGCATGCTGCTGTCCAGCCAGCGGGCCGTTCCGAATGTCTTGAAGGCCGCCGGTTTCAAGTTCGAGTTCGGTGAACTGGACAAGGCCCTCGGCGATTTGATCTGAGGTGGGCTCAGCCCACCACGAAGGCGTCGGGCTTGAGATCCCCTTTGGCAAACCTGTCCAGCGAAAGACTGGTGATGATGTCGTCGGCCTCCCCGGTGGCGATGTGCCGGGCCATCCTGCGGCCCGTCACCGGGCCGAGCATGAACCCATGACCGCTGAATCCGCAGATATGGTAATAACCGTCCAGCCCCGGCACGCCTCCCAGGATGGGCCGGTGGTCGGGCGTGACATCGTACATCCCGGCCCATTGCCGCATCATCCGCACCTGGGCCGCCCGAGGGTAGTGCCTGACCAGGGCCTTGGCGAACCGCACCGCGAAGCGCAACTGGCTGCGGGTGTCGAACCGGGAGGGACCCTCCAGGCCGGGTTCCGCGGGGTCCCCGATGCCGCCGACGATTTCCCCCCGCAGGCTCTGGCTGAAGTAGATCCCGTTGGTGATCGAGATCACCATGGGATCGAGGAAGGGCTTTAGCGATTCACTGACCATGATCTCATGACGTTCCTGCCGGTTGGGTAGCTGGACGCCCACCATCGCAGCCAAGGCGCGGGCCCACGGGCCGGCGCAGTTGATCACCCGGCCGGTGGCGATGTCGCCCCGGTCGGTGTGCACCGTGCGGATGCCGCCGTCATCGGCGGTGATGCCGGTCACCTGCGTCCGGATGAAGATATTCACGCCCGCGCGGTGGCACGCCCTGGCATATCCCCAGACCACGGCGAAGGGGTAGGCCGTGCCGTCCTTGGGGCAGAAGGTGGCGCCCTTGAGGTGGGAAATGTCCAGGTCGGGAACGATTTTCCGGCATTCTGCGGGCTGCAGGAACTCCGTGGGGACATCACAACGGTTCTGCAGGGCCACCGCTTCGCGCAGGGCGGGCAGGTCATCCTCGCTTTCGGTGATCATCAGGTAGCCGCCCTGCCGGAAGAATACCTGGTAGCCGAGGTCCGCCGACATGTTCTCGTACATCGCGACGCTTTCCTGCGCGAGGCGAATGTTCTCCTCGGTGGTCCACTGCTGTCTGATTCCACCGCCGCACCGGCCCGTCGAACCGCTGCCGATGTAGTTCTTCTCGAGGATCACAATGTTCTTCAGACCCTGGTGGGCCAGTTCCCGAGCGGTGGCCAGGCCGTTGATGCCACCGCCGATGATCACCGCGTCGGCGGTGACCGGTACGGGGCCGCTGGACAAGGGGATCATGAGTCGTCCTCCACATCATCGCCGGCCGGAGGGACGTCGAGGGCCGCGAGCTGGGCAAAGGTGAGCGGCTCCGCGGGAGGGCGGATGTTGGTCAACCTTACCTCGCCGGGAGGGATGTTTCGCAAGACGGCAAGTTCACCGGCCGATTCGCTGAGACAGCCCTTGCCCTGGCAGAAACCCGTGCCGACACCGGTGTAGCGCTTGAGGGATTCGAGTTCGGTGAAACCCTCACGGTAAGCCTCCCGGAATTCATCCAGGGTCACATCCTCGCAGCGGCAGAGAAAGATCTTGGGCTTGCTCATATGCTTTCCACCTCACTGGCCGGGCTGGCGGCAACGCCGGGCAACCCGCCGGCGGCTTCACCGACGGCAACCAGGCTTGGACTGTCGGACAGGACAAAACCCCCCAGGTCGGGCTGCAACGAAAGGTCCGTGCCCAGCTGGTAGGGCACGTCATAGGCGGGTTTGGCCCGGTCGCAGATCACGGCCAGATCCGTTTCCATCGTCAGACGGGATCCGGTCCGGCCTCCGCCGGAGGCGTCCGGGGTGAAGGCGGCCCGCAGGTGCTGCTTGCCATACCCGGAGATGCTGTGCAGCTCCAGGCCGGTGTTGAGCGGCCAGTTGCGATCCACGGCCGCGGAGATCTCGTCAGGGCTGCCGGTATCGGTCACCACCAAGTTGAGGCGGGCCCCGCTGGTATCCAGCAGGGCGGCGCTGAGCCAGAAATCCAGGCCGCTGCCGACGACCAGGACGTTTTTGCCCCTCACGTCAAGACCGTCCCGGACCAGCAGTCGGTACAGTGCGCGGGGACCGAGAAGGCCGGGTGTGTCGTTCCCGGGAAAGAGCCCCAGGGTGTCCAGGGCGCCGGCCGCCCAGATCATGGAGTCGAACCTCACGGTTTGCAGATGGTTTCCCTTGCGCAGGAGAAGACCGTCGGGATGGTAGCCGGCGATGGCCCGCGTCCCGCCGAGAAAGGTCACGTCATCCCGTGCGGAGAATTTCTCCCGTGCGTTTTCCATCCTCTCCAGGGCGGAGCGCAGTAGCTCGAAGCGGTCCAGGATCCCGCCCGGATGGTCGGCCAATCGCTGAAGGGCGCCATACCGCTGGCCCCCTGGTTGTTCGTGATCGTCCAGAACGAGAACGCGGCCCCCGGTCCGTTCGGCGGCAGCCAGCCCGGACGGTCCGGCGCCCACGATGACGGTGTCGAACCGACCCAGGTCGGCAGGTTGTCCGTCGTCCGTTTTCGGTGGGTTCGAGGTATCGGGCAGGCGTCCTACACCGGTAAGGGGGCGGATCCTGTCCAGGAAGAACCGGCTCACGAAAGCGGGTTTTGTGAACCACTTGTAGTAGAAGCCGACGGGGAAGAAGGCGCTGCCGGCGGCCAGAACTTTTTGCATGGGCGCCGCGTAGAAGGCTCCGGCGTCCTGCCGCTCGATCTCCATGCCCTCACGGACGGCCAGTTCGCAGGTGCGGACGTTGGGAGTGCTGTCGACCCTCATCAGGCAGGCGGTGCAGTGGCCCCGGGCGCAGGTCACACCCCGGGGGCGGCCGTATTTTGGTGAGTGGGACAGATGCCGGACATCGTTCTCCCACAGGGCGACGGCCACGGTGGTGTCCGACCGGCACTCCAGGGTCTTGCCCTCAAAGCGGATGCTTACTTTATCACTTGCCAAGGCTGGTCCTTTCGGCGACAGATCCGGCGAATCAGGATTCGAAAATAAATCCCTGATCTGGCAGCGGCAAGGAGAGTGTGGAAGAGA
>DAOWLV010000006.1 GCA_030643455.1 Candidatus Krumholzibacteriia bacterium
GGTCTGGAGCCTGCCTGCCCGGGTGACCTGGGAGTAGCGTTCACGCTGACCGGACCGTCATTCTTCCAGGGCTCCTTCCGCGAGAACCGATCCATTGGAGCGGATGACCCGGCGATAGAATCGGGCGCTGTCCTTGAGGGTGCGGCGCTGGGTCGCGTAGTCGACGCGGATGATGCCGAACCGTTTATCATACCCGCAGGCCCATTCGAAATTGTCGAACAGGGACCACGCGTAGTATCCCCGCACATCCACTCCGGCGGCCAGGGCCCGCTGAACCGCCCGCAGATGCTCACGAAAATAATCCACCCTCAGGGAGTCCGGGATCCCGCCCCCGGCGTCGGGCTCCGGGTCCGGGAAGGCGGCCCCGTTTTCGGTGATGTAGAGGGGCAGGTCGCCGTAGGCATCACGGACCCTGATCAGAAGGGCGGTGAGGCTGGACGGGTGCACCTCCCAATCAAGATCGGTGTACAGGGCGCCCGGTTGCTTCACGGACGAGGCGCGAATGGGTGCGGCGGTTTCGTCATGGCGGGTGACCGACCGGGTATAGAAGTTGATGCCCAGAAAATCGAGGGATCCGGCGAGCAGCCCGAAATCCTCCCCAGAAAGCCGGAGTTGGTCCTGGCCGAAAACCTCGTCCAGTTCCGCTGGAATACTCCCCAGGAACAACGGGTCAAGGAACTGGCGGTTCATGTAGGCGTCGGCCCGGCGCGTCGCCTGGAGATCGGTTGGATCTTCGCTGGCCGGATCCTTGGGCTCCAGGTTGACGACGATCCCGATCCTGCCTTTGCCATCCGCTCTGCGGGACACGTCCAGGTCCCGGTAGACCCGCACCGCCTTGCCATGGGCCCGCAGCAGGTTGGCCGAGACAAGGGCCGCTTTTTTCAGGTCCCGGTGGCCCGGGGCGTGAACCCCGTGAACATAACCGGCGTCCACGATGACCCAGGGTTCGTTGAGGGTGGCCCACATGGTCACCCGGTCGCCGAGACGTTGGAAAACGGTCCGGGCGTACTCGGCGAACCAGTCGGGGGAGTCGGGGTGGGCCCAACCGCCGCGATCATCAAGGGCCGCGGGCAGGTCCCAGTGGTGCAAGGTGATGTTCGGCTGGATGCCCTCGGCGCCGAGACGATCGACCAGGCGGTCGTAAAAATCCAGGCCGGCGGAGTTTACGGTTCCAACCCCTGCCGGGAAAACCCGGCTCCAGGAAATGCTGAACCGGTAAGATTGAAGACCCAGTTCCTTCATCAACGAGACGTCGTCGGCCCAGCGGCGATAGTGGTCGCAGGCGATGTCGCCGGTGTCCCCGTTGCGGGTGTTGCCGGGTTGGTGGGAAAACCTGTGCCAGTTGCTGGGACCGGCTCCATCAGCGAGGGGGGATCCTTCGATCTGGTACGCCGAAGTTGCCGCTCCCCACAGGAAATTCCCGGGGAACCGATCGAGGGTTTCTTCCCGGTTCAAGATCCGGCTCCTTTCCGGGGTTCCGCACCCAGGGTCACCTCTACCTGATGGCTCTTACCGTCCTTGAGCAGGGGAATCCGCAACGCACTCGGGCCGGTTGCCACGGATTCGCCATCCACGGTGGCCCGCAAGATGGAGGCGCTGCAGGAATCGGGGTTCACCACGGCGATCCGGTAGGTGGTCTGGCTGTCCGGGAGCTTCCAGGTGAGCACGAATCCGGGCCACTGGTCGGGGATGCAGGGTTCCAGGACAAGGGTGTGGCCGCCTTCGGTCCGCAGCCCCAGGATCGATTCGACGGCCACCCGGTGCATCCAACCCGAGGACCCGGTGTACCACGTCCAACCGGCGCGCCCGACATGAGGCGACACTCCGTAGACATCGGCGGCGACCACATAGGGTTCCGCCTGGTAGACGGACACCTGTTCCGGAGTCGCGGCGTGAAGGATGGGGTTCAACAGGTCGAGGAAACGGGCCGCCTGATCCCGTTTTCGCGCCTTGGCCAAGGCCCTGACCACCCAGAGAGCGGCGTGGGTGTACTGGCCGCCGTTTTCCCTGACTCCCGCCACGTAACCCTTGATGTAACCGGGATCCCTGGGTGTGTCGACGAAAGGAGGCGCCAGGAGTTTGATGAGGCCGGGATCCTCGCTGACAAGATTTTCCTCCAGGGCTTCGAGCGCCTGGTCGGCCCGGTCCGGCGGTGCCACTCCCGAAAGCACGGCCCAGGCCTGGGCCAGGGCGTCTATCCGGCACTCCTGATTTTGACCGGATCCCAGGGGTGATCCGTCATCGTAATATCCCCGGCGGTACCACCGGCCGTCCCACCCGGCGTCATTGAGGGCGTGTTCCAGCTGGCGGCGGTGATTCGTGTAACGGTCTGCCCTGTCCTGGTCGCCGCGGCTTTCACAGAGGGATTCGAACCCGTCCAGGACCATGACCAGGAAAAATCCCATCCACACACTTTCGCCCCGTCCCTGGTGGCCGACCCGGTTCATGCCGTCGTTCCAGTCTCCAGCTCCGAAAAGGGGCAGCCCGTGCTCGCCCAGGGCCAGGGATCGGTCGATGGCCCGGCAGCAGTGTTCATACAGATCCGACGATTCACCGGAAGGTCCGGGACGCAGGAAAACCTCATCTTCGCCGGGTTCGAGTTCCCTCGCACGGAGGTACGGAATCAATTCCTCGAGAATGTCCAGGTCCCCGGTGGCCTGGATGTATTCCGCGGTCAGCAGGGGCAGCCACAACAGGTCGTCGGCGAACCGGGTACGGATCCCCCGACTGTCGGGGGGATGCCACCAATGAAGGACATCGCCTTCGACAAACTGGTGCGCGGCGTGAAGCAGGATCTGTTGCCGGGTTATTTCCGGCCACAGCAACAAAAGGGATGAGGCGTCCTGCAACTGGTCCCGGAAACCGAAGGCTCCGCCGGACTGATAGAAAGCCGTTCGGCCCCTTATGCGGCAACTGAGGGTTTGATACGGCAGCCAGCCATTGACCATGATATCCAGCGCTGGTGAAGGCGTCTCGATGCGCAGGGATGACAAACCCTCCCTCCAGAACCCGGCCGCTTCGCGCCAGGACTTTTCCACCGCTGCGGGCGACAGGTGACGGGTCACGAGTTCGCGCGCCCAATCCCCGTCGGCTTCCTGTCCCAGGAGAAAGGAAACCGAAGCCGTTTGGCCGGCTTCCAGGACCATCACCACCTGGTGGGCGAAACAGGATTCGGTTTCAGGTTCGACGCGCCCATCCAGGGATTGACGGCCAAGCGCCGCGGGGGAGGAAAAATCCCCTTCGGGGCCCAGGAATCCGGCCAGACTGCAGCTGTGGTGAACCTGTTCCACGACCGGGTCGGTGACCACGGCGGCAAAGGCCACACACAGTGGGCAGGATTCGGAGGTCGGGTTCCTGGCCAGAAGAGCGCCGGTCTGGTCATCGAGCCAGGTCGTGACGAGCCGGCCGCTTTCCCGGGGATTGTCGCCGAGAACCAGCTGGGCGCAGCTGTAAAGGGAAATCCGGCGCGTGCGGCCGCTGTTGTTGGTGACGCTGATGCGGGTGATTCTGAGGGGATCGGATCGGGCCGCGAACATCGTCGTGTCCAAATCGAGGCCCTCGCCGGCATGAAGAAACCGGGTGTAGCCGAACCCGTGCCGCACTTCGTAATCCCCATCTCCGGGAACCGGACCGGGCAGGCATGACCAGTAATCGCCCGATTCCTCGTCGCGAACGAAGAAGGCGTCGCCATGGGGATCCCGCACCGGATCATTGGACCACCGGGTGAGACGGTTTTCCCTGCTGTTGCCGTACCACACGCATCCGGCTCCTGATTCACTGACCAGGAAACCGAAATTGTCGTTGGCCACGACGTTGATCCAGGGCAGGGGCGGAAAATCCAGGCGACCCTCCGGATCCCTGGTCAAACGGATCACGTATTCGTCGCCCTTTTTGTTGAACCCTCCTTGCCCGTTGAAAAACCGGAGGGATTCCGAATCCGGGGTTGGTTCGGCCGCCGGCGATCCACCGGACGGTTCCGTTTTCCCGGGATCCGCGGGGGAATCCGGAACGGCGGTTAAATCGGGCAGAGATTCGGTGATCACCAGACGGGCCGACGCATTGAGAAGATGGAATTCGCCGGGAGTCAGGTCCGCGGCGTCGATGCGAAGTGATTCGGCCCCGGTGGCTGCGACGTCGTCATGGCTTTCTCCGTGGACGACGATCAGCTGGATGGGAAGATCCAGTTCACGCCAACGGCGGACAGCCCGCATCATCAATTCCAGGCTGACAGCCCCTTCTGGGGTTTCCGCATGGACCACCACCCAATCCAACCGGGGCGACAGTCCCAGCCGGCCCAGGTCTCCAACCAGGCCTTCGGCTTTTTTCAGACAGTCATATCGGGGCTGTATTGTGGGATGTCCGAACATGACCGCGCCGGCCAGATCCTGGAAATATTCCTCTTCATGGGCGAGCACTCCCGCCAGTTCGAGCTGGCGGTCGGCTGTTGCTGCGGCCGTCTTGAAGACCTCGGTGACCGCATCGGGAGTCCGGAAGGAGTCGACAATATGTGCCGCCTCCGGTTGGCCGGCCGCCGTTCCCAGGAGAAAGGCGAATTCCTGCTGGCCGCCCGGTTCAAGATGAAAGGACCGGCGCAGACTGACAATGGGGTCGAGCACGTTGCCGGTGGTCCTGGACAGGGGTTCGGACCTCGTCAGGGCGGCGGGGTGCAGATCATGGTGGCCGCGGCCGAGCCAGCGGGGCCTGCTCGTTTCATGTTCCACCTCTCCGGACCCCAGGAAGGCGTGAATCAGTAGAGGATAGGAATCCTGGGGGTCGCGGGGCCTTCTGTTGACCAGCAGGCAAGCTCGGGAATCGTCGAATTCAGTTTGGATAAACAACTTGGAGAACGCGGGATGGGATTGATGAACCTCTCTACGATTCAGGACGACCTCTGCGAAGGTGGTCAAATCAAGCTTGCGGGGTCGATCCGAGACATTGACGAGGGTCACTTTCCGGATTTCGGCGGCAACGCCTGGTGCCACGCAGGTATCCAGACGGGCCTCGATACCCTCCCATTCTTGAAATATGGAAAAAACACCCGGTTTCCAGGCGGATTTGGCCTTTGTTCCCCCGGAATTATCCTGTGGGCCGGTTGGATGTCCAATGATTCCGAATTTTCCCGATTCCTGATCCCGGAGGAAAATCCGGACCCCGTCCAGGGTGTTGTTCCGGGCTCCGTGCAAGGAGGTCAGAAGGATACCACCGGAAAACGAACCCCCCGAGCCGAGTTCATTGACCCAGACCGAATAGTTCCGGTCCCCCAGGAAACGGAAGGTCGGCGGGGTTCCAGGGATGTCCCGATGAGCAGAAACCACGGTAAAAACTCCGGAATAAGGTCCTTTGGGGCAGGGTTGGGCCTTTTTCACCCCACTTCCAGACCTGACACTTAGGCTATTTTTGGTATTTTGTCAAAGTCGGGGTTGACAAAAAATGAGATTCATGAAACCGTTTACATTCCCAGCGGACAAGGATTGTCAGCGACATCGCTCGCGGATCGGCCCGGAGCAGGGAAAACCGGTAGATCCTCATCCGGAGATCAAGGCTTGGCTACCATTCGTGACGTGGCCCGGGAAGCGGGTGTTTCGATCGCTACGGTTTCCAGGGTATTCAACAACAGCTCCCTGGTCAGTGAGGATACGGCCAAACGGGTGATGCAGGTGGCCGCCCGGTTCGACTACTGGCCCAACAGCGCGGCCCAGAGCCTCACCACCAACCGGAGCAACACCCTCGGGGTTCTTCTTCCGGATCTGTTCGGGGAATTCTATTCCGAAGTCATTCGAGGTATCGACAGCCTGGCCCGCCGGGAATCCTACCAGATCATGCTCTCGAGCTCCCATGCCGACAACGAGGAAATCCTGATGGCCGCGCGCTCCATGCTCGGCCGCATCGACGGGCTGCTGATGATGGCACCGGACGACGCGTCGGCCGATACGGTGAGCCGGATCCAGCGGCGAATCCCCCTGGTGCTGCTCAACCCCGCCACGGATTCGCCGCAAAACTGTTCCGTATCCATCGACAATTATTCCGGAGCCCGGGAAGCGGTCAATCATCTGCTGAAATTGGGTCATCTCAGAATCGCCATGGTCGCCGGTCCCCAGGGAAACGTGGACGCCAACGAAAGGCTGCGGGGATTCACCCAAGCCCTTTCCGAGGCAGGGCATGACCCCCGGGATGCCATCGTCGTCCAGGGTGACTTCCGTGAACCCTCGGGATTCAGCGCCGGTATCGAACTGATGAATCATGTACCACGGCCCACCGCCGTTTTCGTGGCGAACGACAGCATGGCCGTCGGGCTTCTGGCTGCCCTGGAAAGCCTGGGGGTCGAGGTGCCCGGAGATCTGGCCGTGGTCGGTTTCGATGATGTGGACATCGCCAGATACCTGCGCCCCCCCTTGACCACGGTCCACATCGATGCCTTTACCCTGGGTCAGCGGGCGGCCCAGATGATGGTCAGCCAAATCCAGTCACCTGAAAAAAAGGCCAGCCACAGCATCAAACTGCCTGCGGTGTTGAAGATCCGCCGCTCGTGCGGTGCGCAACCGAACTGGAAGGTCACCGAACGGGACAAGAAATCGATCATCGCCAAAAAATAGGGAAACCGCGGGATTTCCCTGAAGCGGGAGGACAGACCAATGAAACGATTGATAACCACCATACTCCTGATCGCCATGTGCGGGTATGTATTGCCCGTCATGGGACAGGCGACCCGCCAGGACGCCATCTGGGCCAGGGTGGCCCCGGGACCCATCACGCTTGACGGCGTGCTGGACGAGACCGCCTGGAGCCAGGCCGAGACCAAGATCATCGAATGGGAGGGGGACAACGGTATCCCCGGCAGCGGCTGGAAAATGGAGGCGGGATGGGATCCCGTGGATCCGACCCGGGCGACCCTCAAGCTCCTGGTCGTTGGCAATGAACTTTACCTGGGAGCGGTGATCGAGGACCGGTCCATCGGCGGCAGTGAGAATTTCAACCGTTTCGACGGCCTTCTCATGGCCCTCAAGGACCATTCTGTCGATTTTTTTCCGAAACCTCCCGCTGAATACCTCTACTCCTGGTGGCATGACGAGATATCAGATCCCCAGCCGGCGGGTCAGGACCCCTCCTTCATCGGGGCCTGGGCGGAATTGCCCCATGGATCCCCCCGCACCCCCGAGCAGATCGCCAACTGGGACGCGGTGACCGTGGTTGACGGATTGTCCAACGATGACTCGAGCGATGACGTCAGCTACACCATCGAAATGCGTTTCAACCTGACCCCCATGGGATACGACGTCACCCAGCCTGAAGGTGACGTCATCGAGTGGAACGTTTCCATCTACGATACCGACTGGTTCTGGCCCATCGATGCGGGCCGCTTCAGCTCCAACCGTGTCTGGTGGCAAAGTCCCTGGGGCAACGCCATTTGGTACAATGAGATGCGGGTTTTTTCCCGGCCTGATGTGACCGTGAGTTCCGGACCGGTTCCGACGATTGAACCGGAAATGACCATTCCGGGGTTGAGTGAATCCCCGGTTCTGGACGGGGATCTGAGCGATCCCGTCTGGAGTGATCCGAGCATATACAATTTCGACATCGGCTGGATGGATGAAGCCCTGATCATGAGTTACGACGGGGTGGGTCCCTTCCGGGCCGGACAGTTTCAGCCGCCCGTTCACGGTGGAGAGGCTTTCGTCGTCGATCCCCCCGACGCCAATGTGAAGTTCTTCACCAGGGAGGACACTCTTTTCGTGGGTTTCGACGTCAACGATCTGCTGGTCCAGTACCATCCCAATTTCGACCGGTGGGACGGGTTTCTCCTGACGATCAACGACCGTGTGGAGTTGCATTCGGACAACGTGCTGCTGGGCAAGCGCCTGGCCTTCCAGGTAGGTGAAGAAGGTGCTGCGGTCGCCCAGGATGACCTGTTGGCCCTGGTGAGCACGGGCGACGCGCGGGTGGCGATCCACCTGAACGAAGGGACCACCGTCGATACGCTGGGTGTGCCCGATTTCGGTTACACGGCGGAAATCGCCGTCGATCTGACCGCTCTCGGCTATCCCCCGGGTCTGGGCGACCGGGCCTTCTTCTTCGGAGTCACCTTGCTGGACGGCGACTCCTTCATCAATCCCATTGCCGACAGCTACGGCACGAGGACCTGGTGGTACCGGCAATATGAAAACGATTGCTGCGCGGCCTGGGCCCATCTCGATCATTCGATGAGCGCGGTCATCGACGGCCGGCCCAGGGGATCGGTCTATGCCTTCCTGCGGCCGTCGCTGAACCCCTCGCCGCGTCCCTTTATCAGCTACTCGATGCCGGATCAAAACCTGGTGACGCTGGAGGTCTTTGATGTTCGCGGCCGCCTGGTAATGCGTCGTCCCCTGGGGTTGACCGTTGCCGGCGACAGCCAGGTTCCGCTGTTCACCCAGAAAAAACCGGCCGCCGGTGTCTACCTGTTCCGCCTGAGAATCGAGGATCCGGAAACGGGCCGGCTGAGGGATTCACTGACGGGCAAGATGACGTTGTTGAGGTGATTGCCATGGTGCAGGGTGCAGGGTGCAGCAGGTGACATGAAACCTGCTGCACCAGAAACTCGTTCCGACCATCACGCGGAGGGTGGGTGCAGTTGAGAAGTCGCAGAGTTTTCCAGTCCGTCGGCAAGTTCATGGCCGCGGTTTGCCTGCTCCTGGTGCCGGGCAGCCTGTGGGCCGGAACGACGGGCGTCCTGACCGGAAAAATCACCGGCGGTGAAGACAACCCGGTGGTGGCGGCCACCGTGCTATTGATCGGCACCCGGTTGGGGGCGTATTCGGACGCGGAGGGCAATTTCACCATTCTCAATATTCCCGCCGGCACCTACTCGGTGAAGGTGAGCCGCCTGGGCTACAACTCGGTCACAACCGAAAAGGTGCGCATCTCCGCCGACAACACCACAACCCTAGATGTCGGCCTGGGGGACACCACCCTGCAGACCGAAGAAGTGGTGGTGGTGGCCGAGCGGCCGCCGGTGGACCTGAAGCTCACCAGTTCCCAGGCCAACCTGACGGCCGAGGATATCGAGGAGCTTCCCATCCAGGACCTGGACGATGTGGTGAACCTGCAATCCGGGGTGGTCGACGGTCACTTCCGGGGCGGCCGGTCCGGGGAGGTGCAGTACCAGGTCGACGGGGTCAGCGTCAACAACGCCTTCGACAACTCCTCGGGTCTCAATGTGGATCGATCTTTGCTGCAGGAAGTGCAGGTCATCAGCGGCACTTTCGACGCGGAATACGGCCAGGCCATGAGCGGGGTCGTAAACGCGATCCTGAAACAGGGTACGGAAAAGTTCGAGATGAGCGGAGAGGTGTATGTGGGCGGATGGCTGTTCCCCGGCAGTGAAGAGGTCCGCCTGACCGACGATACGTTCCGCCCCACCGCGATCCAGAGCTACCAGCTCTCGCTGAGCGGGCCCATTCCTCTGGGGGAAACCACTTACCTGCTTAGCGGACGCAGGTATCTTTTCGACGATTACGTTTACGGGGAAAGACGGTTCGTGCCCACCGACCGCGCTGATTTCGAAAACGGAGTCTACACCCCCTCCGGGGACGGGGAAAAAGTGGCCCTGGGTTATTCGAAAGAGTGGTCGGGTCTGGTCAAGCTGACCAACACTTCCCTGGCCAACGCGAAGATCAATTACCAGGCCATCTTCAACCAGGGGGAAAGCCGGCGCACGGATTTCGCCTACCGGTTCAATCCCGACGGGTTGTCGACCCAGGAAAGTTTTTCCATATCCCACGGCTTCGACTGGACCCAGACCCTGGGCGCGGCGACCTTCCTGGATGTCAGTCTGCGCCAGAATTACTTCAAGTACGAGGATTTCGTCTATGCGGATGTTTTTGATCCCCTCTACGACGCGGCGGGCAAACCGGACAGCGACCGGAACTACGAGGACGGGGCCATCGTCCAGGGCGTTCAACTCGGTCGGTTCTTCCAGGAAACCAACACCCTCCTGGTCAAGACCTCGGTGGTCAGCAGGGTCAGCCCCGAGCACCAGCTGAAAACCGGTCTCGAATTCAGTCGGCCCGAGGTGTCGTTCGGTTCTCCGGGTCACCTGACCTTCTCATCCGTGGACGGGGTGGAATCCCTGGTCCGGCATATCGACGAACCCCCGGACTTTCCCCCCGTCGCGACCTATTACCCGGTGAGCGGTGCCGCCTATCTGCAGGATCAGATGGACCTCAGGGACCTGATCGTGCGGGCGGGCCTGCGGTTCGACTATTTCGACGCCCGGTCGACGATTCCCAGCGATCTGGCCAACCCCGCCAACTCCATCGACGGGGCGCCCGAATCCCATCCCCAGGATACCACGGTCAAAATGAGGCTTTCGCCTCGGCTTGGCGTGGCCTATCCCATCGAAGACAGCGCGGCGATCCATTTCGCCTATGGGCATTTCCACCAGTTCCCCGCCATTGGCAGGATCTTCACCAATTCGGATTACGATGTCCTGGCCAACCTCCAGGCCGGCAGCGACAATTTCGGGGTCATGGGCAATCCCGACATCGAACCCGAAGAGACGATCCAGTACGAAATCGGCTACAAGCAGATCCTGACCCCGGATCTGGGTTTCGATCTGACCCTGTTCTACAAGGACATCCGGAACCTGCTGGGCGTCGAGTTCATCGAAACGTACACCGGGGCCAGGTACCCCCGCCTGACGAACGTCGATTTCGGGAATGTCTACGGGATCACCCTGGCGGTGGACCACCACCGGATCGGCCCGGTGAGTCTGGCGGTGGACTACACCTGGCTGAGAGCCCTGGGGAATTCCAGCGATCCGAACGAGACGGCCACCCGGGCCGCCGCCGGAGAAGACCCCCGCCCCCGGCTCATCCCCTTCAACTGGGACCAGCGTCACACCCTTAATATCACGGCCGCCCTGTCCAAGCCCGGCAACTATTCCATCAGCACGGTCATCAAGGCCGCCAGCGGTCAGCCCTTCACACCGTTGCTCGAATCCGGTTTCGGTCACGGTCTGGAAGCCAATTCGGGCCGGAAGCCCTCCGGAATCCTGGTCGATCTGCGGGCCTCGAAAACCCTCGGCTCCAAGGGCAGATTCAACCTGTTCACCAGGGTGTTCAATCTTTTCGACACGAGGTTCTTCAACGGATTCGTGTTCGACAGTACAGGCAGTCCTGACTATTCCCGGTTTCCCGAACCGGACCGGGTGGCCCTCGCCAACCCCACCCGCTTCTTTCCTCCCCGCAGGATAGAATTCGGCCTTCAGATCAAACTGGGAGGAATGTGATGTTCCTGCGACCAGGAAAAACCGGCCCCATCCTCTTGAGCGCCCTGATCCTGGCGGCTCTTCTGGCAGTGGTGCGCTCGTCCGCGGAGGTCGTCACGCCCGTCCCCCAGGATCAGCGGGGCAGACTGGACGCGGAACGCCTCGGCCATCACGACGCCAACAACATGCGGACCCGGTTCTGGAATTACGGCATGGTCGGGGATTACCCCTCCGACCCGGCCAACGTGGATCTCAGTGTTTTCCACTCCGTCGAAGTGCCCAAGGGCAGCGGCATGAACTACAGCGACGGAGTCACCCCCTTTGTCCTGGCCAAGATCACCCAGATCAACGGCGTGGACTCATACATCATGGAAACGGGATTTCGCGAGCGCCAGGGCACCAGCCCCTTCCACAACCGCGTGATGCGATTCGAACCCAGGCCCGGTTATTTCCAGCCCGACCCCGACATCAACGCGGGCCGGTCTCCGGCGATCAGCAACGATCCCCGGACCTGGCCGGATTTCTGGCCTGACCGCCTGGACGACATCACGGATCCCGGGTGGTCGGGCTCCTGGAACGGGTTTTTCGGCAAGCAGATCGTGGCCGACCAGGAAAGCTACATGGTCATGGACGATGATTTCTATGACGCCTGGCAGTTTTTCCCCGACAGCCGGGATTCCACGCGGCGGGGACTCGGCCTGCGTATCGAGCAAAGGGGTTTCCAGTGGGCGAATCCCCAAGCCCGCAACGTGATTTTCTGGTTGTACGACATCACGAACGAAAGCACGACCGACTACGACGACAACATCGTTTTTGGCCTGTACATGGATTCCGGAGTCGGGGGTTCGGCCCTCTCGTGTGACGGGATTTTCGAGTCGGATGACGACAACGCCTTCTACAACCGGGATTTCGATGAAGAGGTCATCAACCTGGTCTACACCTGGGACAACGGCGGACATGGCCGCAACCTGAACAGTTCCTGCGCGGTAACCGGCTACCTGGGTTACGCCTACATGGAAACTCCCGGCAATTCCCTCGACGGGGTCGACAATGACGAGGATGGCATCACCGACGAACTGCGCGCCGGGGGTCCCGGCGTTCCCATCATCGGACAGGACCAGATCCTGGCCTACGCGACGGCCAATTACGACCTCGAGCGCTTCGAAATCACCTACGGCCCGGTGACCGAAAAACCCGCCTACAGGAAGGGCCTGTGGTGGACCGGCGACGAGGACATGGACTGGACGGTCGAAGGCCAGGACCTGGGCGTGGACGGCCTTCCTGACACCAACGACGAAGGCGAGGGGGACGGCATCCCCACCGACGGGGAACCCAATTTCGACTCCACGGACCTGCATGAATCCGATCAGATCGGCCTGACCGGTTTCAAGATCAATCGCATCGTTCCGGGCCAGGGCAATCCCAACCAGGAAACCGACAACATCGTGTTCTTCACCGACAGTCACGATTGGCCGGAACGATTGTACGACCAGTTCACCGACCCGGATCCGGATGCCAGGTTCGACGATCCCCTGGCTTCCAACTACAACATCGGGTTCCTCTTCGCCTCGGGGCCGTTCACTCTCAAGGCTGGGCAGACCGAGAGGTTCAGCCTGGCCCTGGCCTTCGGAGCCGATCTCACCGAGTTGCGAGGCACGGTCCGCACCGTGCAGACGATCTACGACGCCAACTACCGTTTTGCCGTGCCTCCCCGGTTGCCCACCGTCACGGCCCAGACAGGTGACGGGTTCGTGCGGTTATCCTGGGACGACGTGGCCGAGCAGGGCCTGGACGCCGTCACCGGGGAGGAGGATTTCGAGGGCTACCGCGTCTATCGTTCAACCGATCCCGAATTCCGCGACCCGAAGGTGATCTCCACCGGCACCGGCAGCGGGCCCATCGGAAACGGGAAACCCATCGCCCAGTTCGACCTGGTCGACGAGCGCAGTGGGTTTTCCGAAGAAGTGGTCGAGGGAGTCGCCTACTTCCTGGGGACCGATAGCGGAATCACCCACACCTGGACCGATTACAGCGTGACAAATGGCCAGCAATACTATTACGCCGTGACCGCCTACGACTACGGCTCGGACAATTTCGGTTTTTACCCTTCGGAGAACGCCATCACCGCCTCCCGGACCCTACGTGGCGGTTTGATCCTGCCGTTGAATGTGGTGGCGGTCCGGCCGAACCCCAAGGCCCTGGGTTTCGTGCCGGCCACTGCGGACTCCACCGTACAGATCGCCAACCGGGGCTCGGGTCACGTGTTTGTTGATATCGTCAATTCGGAGATCGTGCCGGACGGCCACCTGTTCAAGATCTCGTTCACCACTCCGGCTGCCGACAGCCTCAGGGCGACGGCCTATTCACTGACCGACAGCACGACCGGTGAACTTCTGTTCAAGACGGGGACCGATCTGGCCGGCCAGGGTGTCGGCCCGGTGGGCGCTGGTCTGCTTCCGATCATCAGTACACCCGAAATGGTTTCGGTGGACACGACGGGCACGGGGTTCCTCCCCGGCAGTCCGACCGACGCCCAGCTGACGGCAACCTACAAGGACGTTCTCCCGGCCAATTTCATCAGACCGGGATATCCCGACGACATCACGATCTTTTTCTATGACACGGTGGTCGACACATCGCTGGCCATGGATTTTTTCCCCGCCATGCCGGCCAAATTCGAAATCATTGTCCATTCCGAAGACGGGAACCGGCGGATGGACTTTCGCTTCCGGGATATCGACGGTGACGGCACGATCAGCCAGGCCAACGAAATCGTGGACGCGATTACCTACGATCCGGACCAACCGGACCAACCGAAGATCACCTGGAGATTCGAACTGCAAACGCCGGTGGTCGTTCCCGACCTGCCTCCGGGTGCGGGAGATGCCTTCGGGATGACATTGATCCGGCCCCTGGGCGCGGACGATGTATTCGTGTTCGATACCCAGGGGGAATACCTGGACGCGAAGGCCGCGGCCGATGGATTCGAACCCTACGTCGTACCCAATCCCTTGTCGGCTCGGCCAGTTTCGAACCCGACAGATTCGCCGTTTCGGGGCGCGGGGAACGCAGGATCGAATTCCGAGGACTGCCGTCCCGGTGCACCATCAGGATCTACAACATAAACGGGGAACTGGTCCAGACCCTGGAACATGACGGTTCCACCGCCGGGTACGTGAGCTGGGACCTGAGAACCAAGGACAACCTCGATGTGGCCCCCGGCCTGTACATCTTCCATGTGGAAGGCGGGCAGGCCGGAAACCGTATCGGTAAATTCGCCCTGATCAAGTGAGCACGAGGAGCAAAATGAAAAAAATCGTGCTGTTGTTGCTGGTTTTGATATTCGCCGATGGGTCGGTCTATGCTCAAAGCAAGGTCGGCACGACCATCGGCGCGTTCCTGCGCATTGAACCCTCGGCAAGGGTCGCGGGCCTGGGCAATGCCGGTTCCGCCCTTCCCGGAGGGATCGAAGCGGTCTATTTCAATCCCGGAGCCATCGGCACCATTGAAAACGCCGCGGTTAGCTATACCCACAGCTTCTGGCTCGCCGACATCGATTACAACTACGCGGCCCTGGCGCTTCCGATCAAGGGCGTGGGCAACTTCTTCGCCAGCGTGACGGCCCTGAATTCGGGTGATATGGATGTCCGTACCGTGGAACAACCGCTGGGCACTGGAGAGCGATTCAACGTATCGAACGTGGCGGTGGGCATCGGATACGGCCTGCGTGTGACCAGCAGGTTCGCCACGGGCATTCAGGTCAATTTCGGCACCGAGAGGATCTGGCACACCTCCAACAAGCTGGTGACCTTCAGTGTGGGAACGATCTACAGGCTGAGCGAAAGTGGCGCGACCCTGGGCTTCGGCCTGATGAATTTCGGCACCAGCGCCCAGTTCACGGGCGGCGATCTGGCCATTCAATACGATCCGGATCCGGACATAGCGGGGAACAACGGATCGCTACCGGCGGACCAGGCCACGGGTTCCTTCCCCGTTCCGGTCATGTTCAGACTCGGATTGAGCGTTCCTTTCCACACCAGCGAGGACAGCCAGTTTCTCGCCCTGGTCGAAGCCCTTCATCCAAACGACAACAGCGAAAGCGCAAACGTTGGACTAGAATGGGAGTGGAAGAGACTTTTCGCCCTGAGAGCCGGGTACCAGACCCTGCTTCAAACAGACGGACAACTGGGTCTGACCCTGGGTTTTGGCGTCATGGGGAATCTGGGGAACAACACCTACCAGGTGGATTACAGCTGGGCGGACCATGAACGCCTGCAGGACACCCACCGGGTATCGATGGCCATCATTTTCTAGTGTAGACCGGAACCAACTCGAGGATGGGATCATGAAAGACATCAAGACACCCCGCCATACCAACAAAGCGCGGACTTCCCTGTCCGCCCTGGGGATCGGTTTCGGCCTGGCCTTTCTGATTGCGGTGGGGAGTGTCCTTCCCTCCGTTTGCCTGGCTATCGATGCAGGACCAGGATCAACCCGCGCCTATATTGGCCGCAATCTTATCCTGTCACCGGACTCCATGCCCGCCCTCAGTGACGAAGCGCTGCTGGACAGTCTTCAACGGACGGTCTTCGAATTTTTCTGGAACGAGGCGAATCCCGTCAACGGGTTGATCAAGGACCGCAGCACATCCTGGTCCCCGTGCAGTGTAGCCTCCCAGGGTTTCGGGATCACGGCCATCTGCATTGGCATCGATCATGGCTGGGTGAGCCGGGAAGAGGGCCGCAGCCGGATCATGCTGGGAATGGAGACGCTCTGGAACGGAGCCCAGGGGCCGGAACAGTACAACCGCAACGGTTACCGGGGACTGTTCTACCACTTCCTCGACATCAATTCCGGCGTCAGGACCTGGGACAGTGAACTGTCCACCGTCGATACCGCCTGGCTGATGGCCGGCGTGCTGGACGCCCGGCAGTATTTCGACGGCCCGGACCCCGCGGAGGCGGATCTCCGGGCCCTGGCCGACGCCCTCTACCACCGGGTCGACTGGGAATTCATGCGGAACTCGGGTTCCGGGATCCGCATGGGCTGGAAACCTGAAACCGGGTTTGCTCCCTTCGGCAACTGGATCGGCTATAACGAGGCCATGATGCTGTACATCCTGGCCATTGGCTCGCCGACCCATCCGGTTCCCGCCTCCACCTGGGGATACTGGACCAGTGGTTACAACTGGTCCACCCAGTACGGCTACACCTATGTGATCTTCCCGCCCCTGTTCGGGCATCAGTATTCCCATTGCTGGATCGATTTTCGCGACATCAACGACGAATACATGAGCCTCAGGGGCATCACCTATTTCGAGAATTCACGGCGGGCGACCCTGGCAGCGCGGGAATACTGTATCGCCAATCCATTGGGGTGGACCGGGTACGGAGCCGACACCTGGGGGCTGACCGCTTCGGATGATCCCGGCGGGTATCTGGCCCACGGGGCGCCTCCGGGTCAGAACGACAACGGGACCATCACCCCGACAGCAGCGGCCGGTTCGATTCCCTTTGCCCCCGAAGTGGTCATTCCCGCCCTGCAGAACATGTACAACGCCTACGGCGTCATGCTCTGGGGCGAGTACGGTTTCAAGGATGCCTTCAACCTGACCCAGTTCTGGTGGGGCACGGACTACCTGGGAATCGACCAGGGTCCGATCATCATCATGATAGAAAACCACTTCACTGGATCCGTCTGGAGCCGGTTCATGCAGAATCAGGACGTCCTGAACGGCTTGATCCTGGCCGGTTTCACCAATATGTCGGCAGCCCCGGACGTCATTGCCGGTCCCGGCCTCCCGTTTGTCCTGGAACAGAACGTTCCCAATCCGTTCTTCGATTCGACTTCCGTCAGCTACCGGATGAGGGAAGCGGGTCACGTGACCCTGCGCCTGTACGACGTGCGGGGCCGATTGATGAAAACCATGTTCGATCAGACCGTAGGAGAGGGTGAGCACCAGATCACCTTGGATTCTAGAGGCCTGGCCAGCGGAGTCTATTTCTACTCCCTGGAATCACGAGGCCAAAAGGTCTGGAAACGAGCCATTCTGGTGAAATGACCGAGGGGGTATGGAATACGCCCGGAAGGAGGTGGGTTCTGTTTTAAAGGAGAAAGATTTTTTATTTCCAAAGTTGACAAGATGAACAGCCAAGGAGTCTCAACCATGAAAAAAACGACCAAACTCAGCATCCTGTGCACGGCCGCCCTGCTGTTGGCCGCCTTCGCAGGCAATGCCCTGGCCACGGACATCCCAAGTGATGCCGTGATCCTGGAGCGTATCTGGAACGATTCTATCGCATCGATCTTGACGGTGAACAACAGCTATCCTTCGTTGATCAGCATCAACGACGAGGCTGCGGGCCCATTGGGTTGGGCCAACCTCCACGCGTGGCGTTTCTCCACCGACGGAGCCGGTGCTCAGGAGTTTTCCAACACCGACGGTTTCATGTTCTCGGCCGATGTGACCTTGAGCGGCACCGGTGACGGTGAAGGCGGGTTGCAGATCGCGCCGTGGTGGTCGCAATCGGACGGGCGCTTCAACGTCCGCACCCCGGACGGCGAGGTGGCCTGTTTCGGTGGTCGGTTGCCGTTCTACTCTTTCACGGGCTCGAACGGCGTGTCCTACGTAAAAGGGACGACCGTTCGTTTGACCATCATCTACACCCCGAACATCGAGATGAACGAGACGATGCCCGCCACCATCGAGTACATCTACGATGACGGCGCTTCCTACTCCAGCGGGCCGCTGCCCTTTGACGAGGGCAACCCCGCGGAAGAAGATCCACATGGTCTGTGGGGTATCCTGAGCCCAGCCTATGCCGGCGGCCATTTCCAGTTCAACGACATGGTGGGTGCGGGTGAAGGGGCGAACTTCAACGTGGTATGGGGGGACATCGTTTTCGAGGACCTGGGCTCGGTGGTCGCCACCGAGAAATCGTCATGGGGTGGTGTCAAGGCCCTTTTCCGGTAGTCGACAACCGACAACCGGCAATCGACAGTCAAACCATTCGGAAGGACCCGGGGCGACTCGGGTCCTTTCACGTAACCCTGTGCCTTTATGGAACACGCCCCAAAGGAGGTGAGATCTGTTATAATGGAGCAAGAAAAAAGCAGAAAAATCAATTAACTCAACGAAAGAGACGCAACAATGAGAAAATTGAGCAGCATCTTCATTTTGGCCATGACCATCTTGCTGGTCTTTGCCTGGGCCTCCATGGCACTCGCCGATGGAGTTCCCGCCACCGCGGTTGTGAATGAGCGGGTCTTCAACGACTGCCCCACTTCCATCCTGACGGTGAACAACATGTACCCCTACATTTCCATCATGGATGTCAAGAACGCCTGTGGTGCAGGTTGGGCCAATCGCCACAACTGGCGGTTTTCCGATGACGGAGCCACCAACAAGCTGTTCGCCAACGAGGACGGCATGCGGTTCTCCGCCACCATGACGATTTCCGGCGCCGGCGAGGGAGAAGCCGGTATCGGGATTTCCCCCTGGTGGTCCCAGGACGTTGACGGTGTATTCAACGTGCGCACCACTGACGGCGAGATCGCCTGTTTCGGAGGGCGCCTTCCTTTCTATACCTTCACCGGAAACGATGGGGTGACCTACACCAAAGGGAATCCGATTTTCCTGGAGATCACCTACCTGCCCAACGGTCTCAACGAATTGAACCAGGGCACCATTGAATACAGGTTGGAATACATGGGATCTAACTACAGCAGCGGACCACTGGAGATGGGCGAGGGAAACCCGGACGAAGATCCTCCGCACGGTGTGTGGGGCATCCTGAATGAGGCCACCGCCGGTGGTAACATGCAGTTCTTCCTGGGTGATGGCCCTGACGATGCGGATATGACCGTGGAATGGGACGGGATCTTCTTCGAGGATCTCGGTGGTCCCGTGCCGACCGAAGAAACCAGCTTCGGCAGCGTGAAGGCTCTATTCCGGTAAGGTGGAGTCCATCGTCACCAGACAGCGGCGGCCGGTATTTCTGCCGGCCGCCGATTTTTCACATTGATTATTTTGTTACAGGGGGTCAGCCAGAGAGGCGTGACAAACGCGATGATCGGGGGCAAGCTCTTGACAATTCACAAGCCGGACACTTCGTGAATCCACCAAACTTCATTTCCCCACATTGAAGACCCACTGCCTTTGTCATGTCCTATCCTGCCTAACGTTGGTTTCGTCCCAAGCAAGGCTGGCGTCAACTCTGGGATTGTCGAAATAACGACATTCCCGACTTGGGGATCCCCGTACTTTGGATCTGACAACAGAAACTGTTCGATGAATCAGATCACCTTGAGCCTTGCGGGAAAGTGCCTCCGGGTATTGAGGTCGACCTTGGGCCTCTCCGTATGGTAGCCTTGTTCTGCTTGGAGTTAAGGTTTTCCTCAAGTGGAGGCGCACATTGGCCAGAGTCCATCTGAAACAGGTCAGCAAGGTCTATTCAGGAGACGTGCAGGCCGTCGCCCCGATGGATCTGGATATCGCCCACGGGGAATTCACCGTCCTGGTGGGACCCTCGGGGTGTGGCAAATCCACCACGCTGAGAATGGTAGCCGGCCTGGAAGACGTGACCACCGGCACCATCAGGATCGGCGACCGGGTAGTCAACAATGTCGAACCACGGGATCGCAACATCGCCATGGTGTTCCAGAATTACGCCTTGTACCCCCACATGACGGTGGAGGCCAACCTGGCCTTCGGACTGAAAATGCGGAAATTGTCCCGCGAGGAAATCACCTCCCGTGTCGGTGAGGCCGCGAAGGTGCTTGGCATTGCCGACCTGATGCACCGCAAGCCAAGGGCGTTATCAGGGGGCCAAAGACAAAGGGTTGCCCTCGGTCGCGCCATTGTCCGTGACCCCGACGTGTTTCTCTTCGACGAACCCTTGAGCAACCTCGACGCAAAGATGCGCGTGCAGATGCGAACCGAAATCGCCCGCCTGCACCACCGGTTCGGCGCCACCATGATCTACGTGACCCACGACCAGACCGAGGCCATGACCCTCGGCCAGCGCATCGTGGTGATGAAGGACGGCGTGGTTCAGCAGGTGGCCCCGCCCATGGAGCTTTACGACCGGCCCGCCAACCGGTTCGTGGCCGGTTTCATCGGTTCGCCGGCCATGAATTTCCTGGGCGGACGGATCATCCGGGAAGACGGGCTTCGCTTCGCCCCGGACACGGGCGACCCACCCATCGGGCTACCGGAAGGATTCGCCCCCGCGGCCGCCCTGCTGGACAAGCCGGTGGTCATGGGCATTCGACCGGAACATGTCGACGTGGTCGAGGATTCTCAGGCCGCCGCCGTCAGCGCCCGGGTCCAGGTCCTGGAAAGCCTGGGCAACGAGACCTTGATCTACTTCCAGCTGGGCGGAGGACCGTTTACCGTGCGTGGGCCCGGGCAATTGTCGGCCGGCATCGATCAGGAGCTTCCCCTGGCCTTCCGACCCGATCACATTCACCTGTTCGAGGCCGGAGAAAAGGGCGACGCCCTTCCCGGTTCCTGATCCCGGCCACCGGAAAGCCTGCTGCATGCGCTACTCGACCGACATCGTCGTCATCGACCTGGAGACCACCTGCCCCACCGAGAACCAGGGCAACAACTCCGTGGAGTGCAGCAGCAGCATCGAAGTCGGGGCCGTGTGGCTGGATCGCCGCCGCCTGGAAATCACCGACACCTTTGGTGAGGTGGGAGGGCGCTTCCTGGAATGGTACGGATCATCTGAAGCCGGGAAAATCACTACGCTGGACTTCCGGATTTAAACCACCATATTGCCCGCAAATTACCCCAACACCAGACCACCCCGGAGGTGAATCATGAACACAACAGCCTTTCTGATCCTGTCGTTCTCGTCCCTTTTCGCGGTCATCGACCCCTTGGGCGTCATCCCGTTTTTCAGCGGCCTGACCGCCGGCAGGAAACTGCGGGAAAAACGCAAGATCCTGATCAAGGCGCTGATCACGGCCTTTTTCGTATTATTTCTGTTCACCGCTGTGGGACACCAGTTGCTGGCCGTGTTCGGGATCACCGTCGACGCCTTCCGCATCGCCGGCGGAGTGATCTTCTTCGGGATCGGGCTGGACATGCTGCAATCCAAGCCCCGGCGCTGGCACACCGGTATCGGAAAGGCCTACGCCAAGGACATGGAAGTGAGCGAGGATCCGGACGAGGACGACGACCCTTCGATCACACCCCTGGCCATCCCGATGATCGCCGGTCCCGGCTCGATCACCACCGTGATGGTTCTGACGGCCCAGGCCCCGACCAATCTGGGCATTCCCATGGTGATGGGGGCGGTCCTGGCCAATCTCCTGCTCGCCGGCGCCATCCTGATGGGTGCTGATGTGGTGCTGGCCAAGCTCGGCCGCACCGGCATGAAGGTCATCGAAAAGTTGATGGGGCTGCTGATCACGGTGATCGCCGTGCAGTTGATGATCGATGGAATCACACCGATCATCACCAGCATAATCTCGTGATCAGGCGGTGGCTCTGCGCTCTTTGACCACCGACAGGCCCAGCACTTTCATGTACAGGGCATCGGTCGCGTCGAGCATGTGATCGAGGGTGAAATGGCGCCGGACGCGCTCGCGGCCCCGGCGCCCCATTTCCCGACGCAGGCCAGGTGAATCGAGAAGGCAGTCCAGCCTGCGGGCCAGGGCGCCGGCATCTCCCGGTTCGACCAGGAAACCCTCCACTCCATCACGCACTATTTCGGGGCTGCCCCCGCTGTTGGTCACGGCCACCGGGACCCCCTGGGCCATGGCCTCCACGGTCACCAGGCCGAAGGGTTCTGCCTGGGAACAGACCACCTGCACATCGAAGGCCCCACAGGCCGCGGCGGCGTTGTCGACGTAGCCGAAAAAATGGACGCTGGAACCCAGACCCAGCCGCGCCGCCAAAAGCTTGAGGCTTCTGACGTAGTTGTTGACACCGGGCCCGTCCCCCAGGATGAAC
>DAOWLV010000204.1 GCA_030643455.1 Candidatus Krumholzibacteriia bacterium
CATGACCGGGTATCAGGAAATCCTGACCGATCCAAGTTACGCCGGGCAGGTTGTCGTCTTCACGGCCGCCCACATCGGCAATTACGGCATCCACCGGGAAGATCATGAATCGGCGGCCATCCACCCGGCCGCGGTGATCGTGCGGGATTTCTGCCGCCGGAATTTCCACCGCCGCAGTGAATTCAGTCTCGACCAGGTCCTGCGCACCACCGGCGTTCCTGCCCTTGCCGGGGTCGACACCAGGGCCCTGACCACCCCCCTGCGCGAACACGGCACCTGCCGGGGATTCATCGGCACGGGTGATCCCGCCCGTCTGGTGGAAAAAGCCCGCGCCCTGGAACCGATCGGCGCGGTGGACTGGGTATCGCGCGTGACCACCAGGGAAGTCGTGCCGTTTGCGGGCGATCCCGGAACCGAGGCGCCATTCCAGGTGGCCGTCCTGGATTGCGGAGTCAAAAAGAGCATCCTGGGCAGGTTGGTGGCAGAAGGTTGCCGCGTAAGGGTTTTTCCTGCCTCCACCCCTGCCGGCGACCTCCTGGCAGGAACCACCGAGGGGGTTTTCCTGAGCAACGGTCCGGGCGATCCGGCTTCGCTGCCCCATCTGGTGGATACGATCAGGAAACTGCTGGACGCCGGCATCCCCCTGTTCGGGATCTGCCTGGGGCACCAGCTGCTGGCCCGGGCCCTGGGCGCCGATACCGTAAGGCTGCCCTTCGGTCATCACGGAGCCAATCACCCGGTGCAGAACCTGGCGACGGGCCGGGTCGAGATCACCAGCCAGAACCACAATTACGCAGTGCCGGCACAAAGCCTCGACCCCGCAATCGCGATGATCACCCACCGCAGCCTCAACGACGATTCGGTCGAGGGATTGGCCGCCGTGTCCGGCGCAGCCTACTCCGTTCAGTACCATCCGGAAGCCGCACCGGGTCCCAGTGACAGTCTTTACCTCTTCCGGCGGTTCCGCAGCATGATGCTCGCCCGCCGAACCGCCACCACTCTGCAGGAAATGGATGCACATGCCGCGACGGGATGATATCGAGACGATCATGATCCTCGGATCAGGCCCCATCGTCATAGGCCAGGCCAGCGAATTCGACTACTCGGGTACCCAGGCGGTCAAGGCCCTCAAGAACGAGGGTTACCGCGTGGTGCTGATCAACAGCAATCCGGCCACCATCATGACCGACAGCGAGCTGGCCGACGCCACCTACATCGAGCCACTCACCTGGGAGATGGCCGAGAAGATCATCATCGTTGAAAAACCCGACGCCATCCTGCCGACGGTCGGCGGCCAGACCGGGTTGAACCTGGCCATTGATCTGCAGAAAAACGGCGTCCTGGATCGGTATGGGGTCGAGTTGATCGGGGCCGGGGTGGAATGCGTCGAGCTGGCGGAAGACCGGGAGAAGTTCAAGGAAGTCATGGCGTCCATCGGGCTGGAAACCCCGCGAAGCGTGCTGGTCACCTCGCTCGACTTGGCGGACCGGGCCATGGACCAGATCGCATTTCCGATGATCCTGCGGGCCAGTTTCACCATGGGCGGGGCCGGCAGCGGGATCGCGACGAACCGCGAGGACTTCCTGGAGCTGCTGCGCGATGGGCTCAATCAATCGCCCACCGGCAGCGTGCTGGTCGAGGAATCGGTTCTCGGCTGGAAGGAATACGAACTGGAAGTCATCCGGGATGGGGCGGGCAACGGCATCGTGGTCTGCAGCATCGAGAATTTCGACGCCATGGGCGTGCACACCGGCGACAGCGTGACCGTGGCGCCGGCCCAGACCCTGACCGACCGCGAATACCAGCAGCTTCGGGATGATGCCCTGAAAGTGCTCGACGCCGTCGGCGTGGTCACCGGCGGCAGCAACGTGCAGTTTGCCGTCGACCCGGAAACCGGGCGGATCATCGTCATCGAGATGAACCCGCGCGTCAGCCGCAGCAGCGCCCTGGCCAGCAAGGCCACAGGCTATCCCATCGCCAAGATCGCGGCCCTGCTGGCGGTGGGTTACACCCTGCCGGAACTTCCCAACGAGATCACCGGCGCCAGCAGCGCCTGCTTCGAGCCGAGCATCGACTACACCGTGGTCAAGATCCCGCGCTGGGCCTTCGAGAAGTTTCCCGGCACCCCCGATCTTCTGGGCACCACCATGCAATCGGTTGGCGAGGTGATGGCCATCGGCCGCACTTTCCGTGAGGCCTTGCAGAAGGCGCTTCGCTCCCTTGAACTGGGCTTTGACGGCTGGGAAAGCAAAGCCAGCGGACGGTCGCTCAACGAGTTGAGCCAGGCCTTGGCGTCACCGCGGCAGGATCGTCTGACCGATCTGCACGAGGCTTTCCGACGGGGGATGGACCCCGAACAACTTCACCGCATCACGGGCATCGACCCCTGGTTCCTGGACAACCTCCAGCGGCTGATGGAAGTCGAAGGCCGCTTGCGCGGATTCACCCTGGGGGAATTGCCACCCGAACTGCTGCGCGAAGCCAAGCGGGAAGGATTCAGCGACCGCCGCATCGCCCGCCTGCTGCAATGGCCCGATGGCCGGCCCGCGGCCGCTTCGGTCCGGTCCTTTCTCGACACGAGAACCGCACTGGTCCTGGCCGCCCGGCAGGCCGCCGGCCTGAAGCCGGTATTTCGCCGCGTGGACACCTGCGCAGCCGAATTCGCGAGCGAAACCCCATATCTCTACTCGACTTGGGAAGATGGCCCCTGCGAAAGCCGCCCCACCGGACGCCCCAAGGTGATCGTCCTGGGCGGTGGCCCGAACCGTATCGGCCAGGGCATCGAATTCGACACCTGTTGCTGCCACGCGGTCCAGGCGCTGCGCGGCGAAGGTATCGAGGCGATCCTGGTCAACTGCAATCCCGAAACGGTCAGCACCGATTACGACCTGTCGGACCGCCTCTACTTCGAACCCCTCCGCTTCGAAGAGGTCATGCACATCATCGAGGTGGAACATCCCGACGGTGTGATCCTCACCCTCGGCGGACAGACACCACTGAACCTGGCCGGGGCCCTGGCCGCCGCCGGCGTGAAAATCCTGGGCACGGGCGTGGAGGCCATCGACCGGGCCGAGGACCGCGACCGGTGCGGCGCGCTGCTTGAAGAACTGGGCATCAGTTACCCGCGAGCCGGCAGCGCGCGCGACATCGACGAAGCAATTGCCACTGCGACCGAGGTGGGCTACCCTGTGATGGTAAGGCCCAGTTACGTCCTTGGTGGACGGGCCATGCGTGTCGTCTACGATGACGACGGACTGCGGCGGTACTTCGAGGAGGCTCGGTCGGTCAGTGGAGAGCACCCGGTCCTGATTGACCAGTTCCTCGAAGACGCCGTGGAATTCGATGTGGACGCAGTCTGCGATGGCCATGACGTGCTGATCGGCGGCATCATGCAGCACATCGAAGAAGCCGGCATCCACAGCGGCGACAGTTTCGCCGTGCTTCCCCCCTACAAGACCACCCCTGAAGAGCTCGCTGTCATGCGCAGCCACACGCGCCGGATCGCCCTCAGCCTGGGCGTGGTCGGTCTCATGAACATCCAGTTCGCCAACCACCAGGGGAAAATTCACGTCCTGGAGATCAACCCGCGCGCGTCGCGTACGGTCCCTTTTCTCGAAAAGGCCACCGGCGTGGATCTGGCCCGTATCGCCACACGCTGTATGCTGGGTATCACTCTTGCCGACCAGGAGGCGCGCGAAGGCAGCGTCGGGGACCGATTTTTTGTCAAGGGACCGGTCTTCCCCTTCAGGCGCTTCCCGCGCACCGACCATCTGCTCGGCCCTGAAATGAAGAGCACGGGCGAGGTGATGGGCATCGGCCGCGACTTCGGCGAAGCCTTCGCCCGAGCCCATCTTTCCGCCGGCCAGGGGTTGCCCACCGCCGGGACCGTGTTCGTCAGCGTCAACGACAACGACAAGAGCGACCTGCTCCCTATCGCCCGGGATCTGTCAGGGATGGGTTACCGGATGCTGGCCACCGGGGGCACTGCCCGGTACCTGGAGAAAAACGGAATTTCGGCCGCCAAGGTGGCAAAGGTAGGTGAAGGTACACCCCACATCGGACAGATCATTCGTGCGGGTGACGTTCAGATGGTCATCAACACGCCATTGGGGGAACAGAGCCGCTTCGACGAGAGCGCCATCCGCCGGGAGGCCCGGGCGTTGGATATCCCGTGCATCACCACCCTGTCCGGAGGAAGGGCTGCCGTGGACGGAATCCGTGCGCTGCGCCGGGGACTGGATACCGTGACGTCTCTCCAGGAACTCTAACCCACCGATTTCTTTTCCTGCAGTCGCCGGAACGTGAAGTACCCGATTTTCGGCTCGACCAGCCTCTCGAATTCCCAGAACGGCACGGTCAGGATCTCGGTGTGGGTTCCCGCATTGAAGGAAATCGTGTCCGCCCGGATCAGGCTGCCCGCCACGAAGACCTCCATGCCGTACAGGTGGCCGAAGGGCGGCATGGCGCCCAGTTCGCAATCAGGGAACATTTCCTCGAATTCATCCTCGACCGCCAGGGTGATGGTCTCGGCGCCGGCGGTTTCCCGCAGCAGATGAAAATCCACCTTGCTGTCGGCCGGCAGCACCGCCATGGCCATCTTGCCGTCAAGCTTGACCAGGACGGTCTTGGCGAACAAACGCCCGGGCACACCGGCCTTGAAGGCCACATCCTGGGCTGCGTAGGCGCTGGGGTGATCTGTCAGATCAAAATCGACTTTGTTTTCGGTGAGGTATTCCAGGAGTTTTGCGCAGGGCATTTTGGTCCTCCTCATTTGGCAGGTGAGTGGGGACCCGGATGCCGCGCTGGACGTGTGTCGAGGATGGGTAGCACGCCCGCGCAGCGCCGGTCGATACTGCTCACAATCTAGGAATATTTTGCGGGATTGGCGACCGTCCCGCGGGATGGACTCAGCCCCAAACCCCCTGCTCGGTCAACTGCTTCTGTGCCGCCGCCGCCCACCCCCGGTTCGCGGCCGGACTGGCCGGACTGGGGTGCAACACGGTGCCGATGTGCGCGGGCAAATGCCCGAGTCCAGTCCGGGGGGCCTTGGGCCCGAACAGCGAATCCAGCTTCTTGCGGGCAAAGCCTCCCACCCCGATCACCCATTCGGGCCGGTACAGATCGACCAACCGCACCAGACGCCGGTCGCAGGCTTCGAAAAGAGGTGCCGACTCGCCCCTGGGCAACTTGTCCGGTGTGCGGTTGCGGGCGCTTTCCTCCATGAAAACCAAGGGGCAGTAGTTGACGATGAAATGGTCGGCGAAAAACCCCTCCGGACCGCCGAATCGCTCACCAAAAAACCCCCAAAGGCGGCGGCCGCTGACTTCCGAGCGGGGACAATCAAGTCCCTGGACGGGCCGTTTGGGGTGCTCGGGATCCGGGTGATTCACACGGCCGGAAAGACCCAGGAAATCCCTGACCACCGCGACCTCCCCGAAGGGCACACCGGTCTGGGCCATGCCCCATGGTCCGGGGTTCATGCCCATCATCAGGACCCGGCGAGGGGTCGCGCCCCACTTGCGCACGTATTGCTCGTGAAGATCCCAGGCGTAATCCAAGGGGTTGTAGATACAGGCCACGGGGTCGGAAAAGGCGAGCGCTCCGGTTTCGTCCCGCAATGCCGCGGTGGCGGTCAGGATCTTGTCCACAAACCCTGGATTTCTTAACTGATTCATGTGGCGCTCCGATGATGGTTCATGTCATCCTCCCTTCGGCATCCAAACATGAAACGGCGGGAGATTCAAATGCGCAGGGCTTTGATTATCTTGACGATGTTGTTCGTGGTCTCTGGTTGTGCAACCGATCAACCGGAATCGTCGGCCGATCTCATCCTGATCGGCGGCCACATCCTGACCCGGACCGACACCTCCTTCCCCGCCCCACCCACCGCCGTGGCCCTGCGGGGCGGCGAGATCCTGTCCGTCGGCACCGACGATCAGATCCTGCTTGCCAAGGGACCGGACACAAAGGTCGTGAACCTGAACGGCGCCACCGTCATTCCCGGCCTCGTCGACAGCCACTGCCACCTTTACGGTCTGGGCAAAAGCCTGGCGCAGATCGACCTGATGGGGACCGGATCACTGGAACAGATCCTCGAAATCGTGACCCGGGACGCGTCAAAATTTGCTCTCGACGCCTGGATCGAAGGTCGCGGCTGGGACCAGAACGACTGGGAGATCAAGGAGTACCCCCACCGGCGGATGCTGGACATCATCATTCCCGACCGACCCGTGTTCCTTCGCCGCATCGACGGCCACGCCGCCTGGGGCAACAGCGAAGCCCTGCGACTGGCGGGCATCACCGCCGATACGCCCGACCCCGAAGGCGGAGAGATCCTGCGTGACGAACAGGGCGAAC
>DAOWLV010000132.1 GCA_030643455.1 Candidatus Krumholzibacteriia bacterium
GGTAACCGGCCGTGGTCTCGGTCTCCGCTGAGCCCGCGATGGTCCCGCCGGTGGCGAGGATCACTACCTTCGGCAGATCCTCGGCCAGGGCAGGGTTCGCGAACATCGCGCACAGAAGGAGCGCGGTCCCGAACAGGATAAGTTTCTTCATGGGATTCCCTTTCAATTGGCGCCCGGTTGTATTCCGGACGTGTCTATTGTCACGGCCTTGCCGAGGCCCTCCGTCTCTACTTCTGTCCGGTCATCGTCTTGGGGTCCAAAAGCTTTTCGATCTCAGCTTCGTCGAGCAGTTTTCGCTCGCGAACGATCTCCAGCACTCCCTTGCCGGTCTTCAGCGCCTCGGCGGCGATCTCCGTCGCCGTATCGTAGCCGAGCACGGGATTCAGCGCGGTCACGATACCGATGCTGCGCTCCACCATCTGCTTGACCTGGTCCGGGTTGGCGGTGATGCCCTCAACACAGCGTTCGCGGAAGGTGCGCAGGGTGTTGATGAGCAGTTCCTGCGATTCCAGGATCGCCGCGGCGACCACCGGCTCGTAGGCGTTCAACTGCAACTGTCCGAAGCTCTGGGCATAGGACACCGTCAGATCGTTGCCTATGACCTGCATGGCGACGCAGTTGACCAGCTCGGGCATGACGGGATTCACCTTGCCGGGCATGATCGAGGATCCCGGCTGCATGGCGGGCAGATTGAATTCGTAGAATCCCGTCCGCGGACCCGAAGACAGCAGGATCAGGTCGTTGGCGGTCTTGTTCAGGCGCACGGCGAGCCCGCGCAGCGCCGAGGAGTACATCACGAATCCATGCAGATCGGATGTCGCGGCGACCAGGTCCTCCGAGCTGTAGATCGGCTTGCCCGTCAGTTCCGCCAGATGGGCTGCGCAGTACTCCGGAAAACCTTCGACCGCATTGAGCTTGGTCCCGATCGCGGTGCCGCCCATGTTCACGCCGTACAGTTCCTTCTCGAGGGTCTGGATCGTGGCGATCTGGGCGCGCAGGCCCGAGCCGAAGGCGTGGAACTCCTGGCCCATGGTCATCGGCACCGCGTCCTGCAGTTCGGTGCGGCCCATCTTGAGGATCTCGTCGAACTCCTTGCCCTTGGCCTCGAAGGCGGCCGCCAGCGCGTCCAGCTCCTTCAGCAGGGGTTCGTTGTAGCGCAGCATCGCCACCTTCAGCGCGGTGGGATAGAAGTCATTGGTCGATTGCGACATGTTCAGATCGTCGTGGGGCTCGACGATGTCGTAGCTGCCCAGTGGGTGTCCCATCTTTTCCAGGGCCACGTTCGCGATCACCTCGTTGGCGCACATGTTCGTCGAGGTGCCCGCGCCGCCCTGGTAGAGATCCACCAGGAACTGATCGTGGTATTCACCCTCCATGATGGCCGCGCAGGCCATCTCGATACCGTCGAGAACGTCTTTATCGAGCGCGCCGGCCTGATGGTTGGCGCGCGCGGCGGCCAATTTCACCAGGGCCAGGGCGTTCACCAGTTCGGGGTAACGGTGGACGGGAACTCCCGAGATCTGGAAGTTCTCCATGGCGCGGGCGGCCTGGATGCCGTAGTAGGCTTCAGCCGGGATCTGCATTTCTCCCAGCAGATCGTGTTCGGTCCGGAACTCCTGCGCCGAAACCACGCTGCTCACTAAAATCAGCATGGCCAAAACGGCGAATTTCAACCTGTTCATCTCGAAATCCTCCTATTGAGGCCCTAAAGGCCGATGATGGAAACTATCAGCATGGCCAGGACAACCGCCGACGCGGTCGTCACCAGACCGGGTATCATGAAACTGTGATTCAGAAGATATTTGCCGATGCGAGTGGTGCCGGTCTGATCGAATGAGACCGCGGCGAGCACCGTCCCGTAGGTAGGAAGCACGAAGAGTCCGTTCACGGCGGGGTAGAGTCCCACCAGCAGACCGACGGACATTCCCGCCGCCACGGCGACCGGCATGAGCGTGACGATCGTCGCGGCCTGGCTGAAGAGCATGATCGAGAGCGTGAAAAGGCCGAGCGCGTAGACCCAGGGCTGCTGGTTGATCAGTTCCGATATACCCCCGACGATGAACTCGCGGTTGTGCTCGAAAAACGAGGAGCCGAGCCAGGCCACACCCAGGATGCTGATCACGGCGGTCATCCCGCCCTTCATGATGCTGCCCTTCATGGCGATTTCAGGGCTGGCCTTGAAGAAGATCATGATGAAACCCGCCACACCCAGCATGATGATCATGATGGCCGCGGCCATGTCCACCTGGTCATACTGCTGCACACCTTCCACCAGGAGCCGGTATTGGGGACGCATCTCCTCGAAGATACCCAGAAACACCACAAAAACGATTCCAAGTAGGAAAATCAGGGTCGAGCCCTTGGCGCGGGTCAGGGCGGATCCTTCGAGTTCCGCCAGTTCTCCGCCGGCCGAATTGGCCTCCGCCGAATCGTCTATTGAAATGCCCTCTTCCTCGAGCGACTTGCCCCTCCAGGCCACCGAAAGTGCGCCGATCATGACGGCGATGAATGTCGAGGGCACGATCACCATGAGGATCTTGGGCAGACTGACGCCCAGCGGCGTGAGCAGTCCGAGCACCGCCACGGTAACCGCCGATATGGGGGAAGCGATCAAGCCATGCTGGGAGGCGATCACACTGATGGACAGGGGTCGTTCCGGCCGCACGCCGGCCTTGCGCGAGGTCTCGGCGATGACCGGCAAGAGGGCGTAGACCACATGCTGGGTGCCGCAGGCGGCGACGAGCACGTAGGTGACCAGGGGGGCCAGGAAGGTGATGTTCTGGGGATTGCGGCGCAGGACCTTTTGCGCCAGCAAGACCAGATAGTCAAGACCGCCTGCGGCCTGCAGGGAAGCCAGCGCGGTGATCACCGCGATGATCATTCCCAGCACAGCGGCGGGAGGTCCGCCCGGAGGCGCGCCCAGCACGAATACGAAGATGATCAGCCCGATACCGGCGACCGCGCCCAGGGCGATCCCCCCGTACCGCGCACCGACCACGATGCATGCCAGGAGAATTGCGAGTTCCAGCCAGATCATGGGTGGTGATCCTTGTCGTTGAAGTGAAATCCACCTGCCACGGGGATGTGGGGTGGCCAGGGGGATGTATAGTCAACTTGTATGTTTCCCACCATCTTGTCGGACAGATCTATACCTTGGCAGTTGATCACATCCGGAGTGGAATTGTCAATGACAGGGTGGGTTAAACTCTTGCGCGGTGCCCCATGATGACCGACGGGAGTTCCCCGAACTTCACCCGGTAATCGGCGGCGAACTGGCCCATGTGCCAAAAGCCCCAGCGGTTGGCGACGTCTGCAATCAGAGCCTCCCCGCCACTGATCTGGAGTTCCCGGCGTACACCGTGCAAACGCACTGTCTGCAGGTACTCCTTGGGTGTCACGCTGAAGTGCTCCTTGAACGCATAATCAAGGGTCCGCCAACTAACCCCGGAGGCTTTACAAATCCGGCGGATTGTCGGGGCCTCGTTGGCATGGGCGTCAATATAGGCGGTGGCCCGCCGCAGGGCCCGCGTGCGTGCGCGGGGTGACGGACCAGAGGTGTGAACCGGAGCGTGTGCCGAGGCGATCGCCTCCACGAGCAGAGTTGGGAGCTCATCGTCGAGCATGGGGGCTGCCGTGGACGCCGGTACGCCCTTCCGGTGATCAGTTGCAACAACAATCAAACGGTCCGCTGCTTGCCGGAGCCTACCCACCACCTCAGGGTCTATGCCAGCCAGGAGGTGGGGAATGTCCAAACCTACGACAGCCTCGGGCAGGCCAAGGGCGTCCGCAATCCGGGCAAGATGGTCGGGGTCGACAGAAAGGGTCATCCCCGAAAACCCCGCCCGTGACACGGAAGAAAGCTCGCCGCCGGGAGCGAAACAGATCAGTGAGGAGTCCCCTACCCCATTCCCGCGCCAGCGACGCGGCTCGACGCTGTCCTCTGGAATTCCAAAATTCAGGGTTCCCGCCGGCGGACTGCCCCGCTGTTCGTAACGTCGTTCAAATCGAAACCGGAGGAGCTGGGCCTGTCCGGACATGACCTGGGTAGCTTCCACCGGACTTGGTCCCCGGTCCAGCTGTCGGAAATCCACCTCCCAGCCGGGCACCAACTTCTGGAATTCGGAAAAATCCTCAAATACGCCTCGAACCAGTACCGTAGACCCGGAATCATGAATTTGAATTCGTGCCATAACTCAATTTCGACCAAGGTTGTAGGTTTTTCGCTTCCCATCCCGGAATTGCGAATAATTGATGCTGACGGACAGGATATTCGCATAACTTGGGAAAAACCGCAATAAGGCCCACATATTCCCGATCTGGCGCGAGAATGGTGGGCACTTCGGCGTATTTCCGACCAGTGCAGTCGTACTTGGGCTGAATTAAATTGATCCTGAAGATTAAAGCCAACGGGAACTCTAGGGATTGTACTGGAACCATCAGAGGGGTGAATGAAATGCCGGCGAAACGATTCATTTTTTTTGCCGTCGCCTTGACATACGGGACCAATACCGCCGCCTACACCCTGGGTCTGGGGGGGCGGTTCGAGGTGAGTGATTCGACCTACCTGCGCGCGGGTTACGAGCGGGGCTGGCTCGATGCCAGTTCCTACGATGGAAGCAACATGATACGCATCGACATCGGTTTCCGGTTCTAGGCCGGTTACCGGCCTTTGGGTTTTTTTATCACTGGAGAGGAGAGACAATAATGTTGTCCAAAAAAACGTTGGTAATACTCCTGGGTACGATTCTGGTCCTGTCGCTGACGGGACCCCTGATGGCCCAGGATTCAGATGACACCGCCCAGATGGCGCTGGACTACTCCAAGGCCATTCAGGCCAACACGAAGGGTTTGATGGCCTACAGCTGGAACGAGCGGTCCCAGGTGTCCATGGAAGGTGCGGACGTTGTCGTCATCCTTCAGTTGATCCGCTACACCGATGATGGGCAGTTCCAGTCTACCCTTCTCAGCCAGGAACCGGACAGGCCGGGAGGGAGGGGTCCCAAGAACAAGAAGGCGAATGCGATCTACGATGGATCCGTCAATGCCGCGACGTCCATTCCCCAGCTTCTCATGGCTTATACGATGTTAACCGCGGGACAGCTGGTGGATTTCTTCGGCAACGGCACCCTGTCACCCGGCGACGGGGACATGGCGGGAACGACAAAGATCGTGACCTCGAATGTTTTGGTGAAGGGCGATTCGGTCACGCTTTATGTGGACATGACCACCATGCTTCCCAAGGGCATGGATGTGAAAACCGTGGCCAACGAAAAAGCGATTGAATCTTATCTGGACTTCGGTGTCCTCGAGGATGGGACCTCCTATTTGAGTAATGCGGAGACCCTTATCCCGGAGAACGGCATGAAGATCCTGTTGGAGACCTTTGACCACAAGAAGTAGATCATGAAAGTGGATGCGAAATAATGATGTTCCACCCAAGAGCCCAAAAAACAGTAAATCACCATGCCGTGGCATCCATGATTTCCGTGGGATTCATCATGGCCGCCGGTGTGGCCATGGGGCAATCCGGCGGCTTGTCATTGCCCGAGGACGGCGGGCCCCTGAACGGGACCGCCCAGGCCGGTTCGGCGGCCATCGCCCGTGATGCCCAGACGGCCTGGACAAATCCCGCGGGGATGACGCGCCTCACTTCCAGTGAGATCTTGCTGACTTTCCAGCCCCTTAGCATGAAGTTCGAATTCCAACCGGGGCCTGAGAACACGGTTTCGGGTACTTCGGGTGGCGACCAGGGCGGCGGGCTGCCTGGCGGTTCGCTGTTTTTCGCCACTCCGGTGAGTGAAAAAGTGGCGCTGGGATTCAGTGCCACCAGTCCCGCGGGACTCATTCTCGAACCGGAAACCGACTGGGTGGGGCGCTACTACATGACAACAACCAAGTTGGCAGTCCTCAACCTCGAACCTTCCATCGGGTTCAAGCTTGGTGAAAAGTGGTCTGTCGGGGGCGGCATCGACATCCAGTACGCGAAGTTCGAGCAGCAGATTGCCGTCAATAGACCGGGACCGGACGACGGCAGAATCAGCCTTGATGGCGACAGTTGGCAGTTGGGCTTTTCCCTTTCGACCCTGTTTGAGCCCGGCAACGACCTGCGTCTGGGCCTGAAGTACCGGTCTGAAGTCGATCACGCTTTGGCGGGAGATCTCGAGGGTTGGCAGGGCGCCCCGGTATCGACGGGGCTTTTAATGCCTCAGAATCTGACCATGAGCGCATACCATCAAGTCAGCCAGACGACCGCCCTGTTGCTCGATATCGGCTGGCACAACTGGGATGCCTTCGATCGCACGATTATTACCGTCGACGAGACCAGCGGCCGGCAGGTCGAGATCCCGCGGAACTTCAACGACACCTGGACGGTGGCGTTTGGGGCCCACTTAAGGGCGAGCGAAAAATGGCTGTTCATGGGTGGCGCCGGCTACACCACGTCCGCGGTAGACAAGGTGGACCGAACACCGGATATGCCGGTGGATGCACAGTGGCGAATTTCGGCCGGGGCCGAATTAGAGGCCGGCGAAAGATGGCGTATCGGCGGGAACTACACCTACCTGGACCTGGGTGACAACGCCCTGAACACTTCCCTGGTAATCCCGGTTGCTCGCGTGGCGGGCGACTATACCGCCTACGTCCACGTTCTCGGGTTCTATGCTTCGTTAAGGTTCTGAGCGTAGATGAAAATTAGGTCACCAGAAAGAAGGACCATGAAGTCACTTGTCACGTTGTTGCTGGTCGTATCCATCCTGGGTTGTTCCGGAGCCTTCGCCCAGGACGAGGCCGAAAAACAGGCCGCACTGGCCAGTGCAAACCAGAACCCCGTGGCCAACATGATCAGTGTTCCATTCGAGTTCTGGCACCACGACGGCAAGTTTGGTGACGGCTTCACCACCATCGCCAAACCGGTCATCCCCACGCCGGTCGGAGGGATGAACCTGATCAACCGTTTCATCATTCCCTACGCGTCCATTTCGGGAGTAATGAACCTGCCCGACTCCGAATTCTCCGGCGCTGTCGTTGATGAGAAGGGTCTGGGTGACATCACCTATCAGGGCTTCCTTTCCCCCGCCAACCCCGGTGCGCTTATCTGGGGCGCGGGCCTGGCCCTGCAGATGCCCACCGCGTCGAACGATGCCCTAGGTACGAACCTCTGGTCCGCCGGTCCGAGTTTTCTGGGGTTGACCATAACGGGAAAATGGGTGCTGGGCCTGTTGGCCATGAACATCTGGGACTTCGCGGGCTCCGGCGACGGCGATGTGAACAAGATGACCCTGCAGCCCATCCTGAGTTTCCAGTTGGGGGGCGGTTGGTACCTGACGTCGACTCCCGGCATCACCGCCGACTGGACCGCCGACAGCGGGAATCAATGGAACGTTCCCCTCGGTGGAGGAGTGGGAAGGCTTCAGCGTATCGGCAAGTTGCCCGTGGATCTCAAGCTTGTCTACTACAACTACGTGGAGAAGCCGGATTTCGGGCCCGATTGGAGCGTGTTGTTTGGTGTCAAGTTCCTGATCCCGACCGGGGATATGAAGAAATCGATGCAGCAATGATGCGTGTCCTGGTTTTCCTTTTGTCTTTTCAATGTCTTCAGGCAACAGCGGCCCCCTTGGATACCAAAGGGGCCGCTGCTTTTCTTCAAGGATTGTTGGATCATCCGGATTCCATGGATGAATTCATTGGTGATGATGATCTGGAGATTTCCCGGCGTCTGGGCATCAGCTATCCCGAGGCCCCCTGCAAACCGCTGATTTCCTGGGATCTGCCCCCTCCGGCGCGCGACCGACTGACAGCAACCGGATTGGACGGCCAGTTCATCATTAGGGACATGGATGAGCGACATTCCCGGCTTGTCCTGTTCCCCGACGACAGCACATCTAC
>DAOWLV010000209.1 GCA_030643455.1 Candidatus Krumholzibacteriia bacterium
CGGTCGGTGACGGTTGCATCGTTTCCTCGGTCGCCAAGGCCTTCATTGAATTGCGGGCTATCGGATTGACCCGAAAGATACCCCGAGTCATCGGTGTCCAGGCCGCAGGAGCTTCTCCCCTGGCCGAGGCATGGGCCGCATCCGGCCAATCCCACCAGGACTTGTCCGGATCCGCGATTCTGGCAGCAATCCATCCTGTGAAAGCGACGACCCTGGCCGATTCCATCAGCGTCGGCATCCCCCGTAACCGGGTCAAGGCCTGGCAGAAGGTCGCGGCCACAGGGGGAGCTTTCATCGCGGTTCCGGATGAAACCATCGTCGAGGCCATTGGCCTGCTTGCACGGTTGTCCGGCGTTTTTGCCGAACCTTCGGGAGCTGCGGGTTTGGCAGGAGTCCTGACCGCCCTGGATCAGGGCCTGATCACCAATCGGGACAACGTCGCCGTACTGGTGACCGGACACGGGTTGAAGGATCCCGGCGCCGGTTTGGCGAAGGTGTCATTCCCTGTCCAGTAGATCCACATAGGCGCGGTAGCGTTCGCGGATATTACGAACATAAGCCACGGGTTCCGTCCCCCGCACGTATCCGTGTCGCGCTTGGCGGGAGTATTCAGGTTCCGCCAGCTTGAGCATGGCCAGCTCGGCATTCCCGAACCAGATATCCGCATCCAGTCCCAGCTTGGCTGCCAGACGTCGGGCGTCGCGAACATGTCCGTGGCCAGCGTTGTAACTGGCCAGCGTGAACCACATGTGCTCATCGTGGTCCAGGCGATTCGGAAAGCGTTCCCAGACCCATCTCAGATAGCGGAGACCCGTGTCAACGGAAACGCGAGGATCTTCGAGATCCACCGCTCCCAGTTCTTTTGCCGTGCGCGGCATGACCTGCATCAGGCCCAGCGCGCCTGCCCAGGAGCGGGCCTCCGGATCAAAACGGCTTTCCTGATACATCTGGGCGACAATGAGTCGCCAATCGTAGCCATAGCGAGGCGCGAGTTCACGGACGAGTCCATCGTACGGACTCAACTTGTCCGCGGCTCCCGCCTCGTCCCAGCCGGACTCATACTTGGCCGAGTGATCGAAATAACGATTGAAGGCACTGTTGTAGAATTCCGAACGGTACTCCGCATCCAGGAACACGTTTATCGCCTCGAGGAGTTCAGGATTGCCGGGTTGCACGGCCCAGGCCAGGGGCGTGGGTTCTTTGAGCTGGAGAAGGCCCTGGACATCATCCCGCAGGGACATCTCCAGTTCCAGCAGATGCGAGTCGGCGACGGTCAGGTCGTAGCGACCGTCAGCGACGGCCGCGATGACCGTTTCGGTCTCCATGCTCTCGGGAACCTCGACGAGTTCGAACTCGATGCCTTCTTTCTCGCGCAACTCTTCCAGGGTCGTCCAGTAGGCGCTGGACCGGCGCACGGCGATCTTATGGCCGGCCAGGTCCGCCGGAGTGTTCATGGGCGGTTCGGCCGCGCGTCCAACGACGACTTCCGACGCGTACAAGTAAGGCTTGCTGAAGGTGACGAGGCTATCGATGCGGTCAGGTGTTGGCGTCATGAACGCTGCGACGAAGTCACCTTTGCCTGACCGGAGCATGGGCAGCAGGTCCGCGTGGGTCGGCGCGACCACGACTTCCAGATTCATCCCGTGTTTTTTCGCGAATCGAGTAGCCATGTCGTACTCGAACCCCATGAGCCGGCCACGCCACAGAAAATAGGTCGCCGCATTGTTCCGCGTGATCATGCGGATTTTTCGTTTCTTCCTGAGTTCCGCAAGGTCCGCGACATAATCATTCTTGTCGCCCAGGGTCCTGTTGACGTGAAGGAAACCATTCAGTGCATCGCGCAGGTCATTGGAATCCTGGCGAACCGCCCAGGCAAGCAATCGCTCGGTCGTCACCGGGGGACCCACCTGGAAGTCGTTTCGGTAACCCAGGAAAATCGTGAGCCGATTCGAATCCTGAATGGTGTAATCGAGGCTCCCGGACGCGACGGAGTCCAGGATCGCCTCCGCACCCATGCTGCCGGGGAAGGTGACGATCTCCAGTTCCGGGTTGGCCTGCAAGAGATCGGCGGCAGTTTTCTCGAACGAGGATCCGGCGCGGACACCCAACTTTCCCGTGAGGTTCTTTGCCTCTTTTGGTGGTTCCCTCCCGGTGGCCAGCACGAGCATTTCGAACCTGCGATCCAATGGAACGGTAAAGGACACGCTCTTTTTCCGTTCCGGGGTCACCGTCAGATTGGCGGCAACGATATCGCCGAGCCCATTCCGCAATGCGGGTAGCAGTCGTGAAAACGTGTCCAGGGCGACGAGTTGCATTTCCAGCCCCAGCGACTCCGCGAAGCGTTGGGCGAGATCGCGTTCCACAAGGAGCGGATCCCCTGCCCTCGGCAGATGGCGGTCGTCGTCACTCTTAACCAGGACGCGCAGCACGCCGCGTTCGCGAATCCCGGCGAGATCGTCCTTGTGGAGAACGGGCGCAGGAGCGACTTCAACCACTGCCGCGCTATTCTCATCAACTGTATATTCCTGGGCGCAGCAAACAGTGGCCAGCAGCGTGAGAGTGAGGAGCAGGTGTATCGCTCCAATGGGTCTCATGGGAACCTCCGAGAAACAGCTCGAGCGCTTCGACATCAGTTGGACCATCTGAATTTCTGAACATATCATTGATGAACGTCCACCGCCAATCCAACCAGATCAGATCCGGGTTTTGATGGATTGGGCCGCCCGCCCCTGCTGGCAGGGTCAGACACCTTTTTTTCATCAAAAAGAGGGCGGTCAAATCACTCAGCCGGTTCAATCAATATGACTTCATCGTTGGCAAGATGGGCCAGGTCGGTGGCGGCAAGTTTATTCACGCGCATGATGGCGTGCAAACCCTCGACATAAGCCTGACCCCGCTCACTGTACTTATCCAGGGTTTCTGCCAGTTCAAATCCGGTGGGTTCGTTGCCCTTATGCCTGATTTCAGCCCGAAGTTGCCGCATCCGGGTGTAGGCCCCGTGGGTGTTGAGATTGCGGGTGTAGGCGACCACGGCTTCAAGCGGAGTGTCGAAGGCGGCCAGGCCGTAGTCCCCCAGCTCGGAACGCTGTTGTTCCGGTTTGATGCCTTTCCCGGAAAAATCCCATTGGCCGAACAAGGAGTTGCCCAGCAGGACAAAACGCGAGGTTCCCCAGCCGCTTTCTTCGGCGCCCTGGGCCAGGGCCAGGCTGGGCGGGATGATGTCGATGCGGTTTTTCAGCTCTGCCAATTGCTCTGCGGTGAGACTTTCGTCATCCTCCCCGGTCACCTTGTATTTTCGGCCCAGATCCAGGAGGGCCTTCATGTCTTTGGAGCCTGGCTCGGGGTTCATTGCCGTCAGGTTTTCCAGATCTTCCCGTTCCATCACGATCAATTCGTTGGCCCGCAGAATCCCCGGCGCCAGCAGGCGAAAGAAAATCTGCTTCTTTCGGACCACGGTGATCTTGTCGGACTCGGATTTCCACCGTGCAGGAATTCTGGTCATGTAGATGCGAGGAATTTCAATCACACCATTGGCCCAGTTCTCCGCGGTGTAGCCCACGGAGTCGAAGAGTTCGAAGACATCTTCAGCGGAGTGGGTGACCACGGTGCGGTGGGGCAGCTTGCTTTCGCCACTTTTTTCGGCACATCCGCCGGCTGATAGGATGGTCAGGCAAAGCACGGCCACGGTGATACGGGAAACTGAAGAGGCTCTGGCGCCACAGCGGGACATGGGATACGGCCGGCTCATTTGTTTGGCTCCTTTTGATGGGATGGGTGACGACTGCACAATCGGCAAGATCAGAGAAATGACCAGACCGATCCATCGGGACAACCCAAAAAGACCCCGAGCATCTGCCCGGGGCCGGTACATTTCAAATTGTGCGGGTTCATGTGATTCTGCCGTCTGGTCACCGATACAAGCTCTTGATTGTTCCCCAGGATACAGGCTCATTGGCTACTGGAGCGCTGCCCAGGATGTAGGCTAAATCAATCCCCACTCCGTGCCACTCCATGGGAGTCCAACGGGGATAACCAAAGATAAGAAAATCCCAATAAGCAGCACAGTCATTGACTTGAGGGGCTTCGACCAAACCATTGAAGGGAGGATCCTGGCCCCAAGGAATGCTGAGATAACCGCCAATGCTCATGGTTTCGGTGATGGTGATGGCCTCAGGAAGAGTTGCCGTGCAGGCATGCACATAATATGATCCAGAAAAAACAAGCTCGGTTTCCAGTTCACCCCAGGGGATCGTGAAAACCATGTCCGCTTCCATTGCTGGAGGGCAGGCTTCATCATAAACCGTGATGACCAGGGCATCAGGAGTCACATACTCGGAACCACCCCATTGGGCACAGAACAGGGTGACATCGATAAAGTCCATTCCTGAAAACTCAGCGGGAATGCCGTCCGCAATTTCAGATTCGAAACTGCTGGAAGCACTGTGGGCCATCCATGTTGCCGATGGAAGCTGCATAACGACGAAACCCCGTCCTGGGTCATAACCAAGAGCACTGGAGGAAGTCACCGATTCAGGGTTGTTGGCAATGGACGTTCCGGAAAGGCACAACAGGACAGTAAGCATGGTCAAAAACCGCATGGAAATTCTCCCAAGTGATATGACCCCCCTCGAGAAATTGCCATATGGCAACATCCCAAAGACAGTGTAGCACAAAAGGATATTCAAAACTATTTGATTTTGGGTTCAGCAGGGTGCGGGCGGGTCGGCGAGGCCGATAAACTGCTGTTTGGGAAGCTGAGGAGGCACGTTGAGCAGGAGAGCGTGACACGAAAACCCCGCCGTGGACAACAGGCGGGGGAATTGCCGTCCCGCAAGAGGGTTTTGCAGGTTGTGAGCCTAAGTTATTGCCGACCAGAATCAGAGAAACGACCAGATCGAGCCCTCGGGACCATCCTGCACTCCCACACCTATTTTGGTGAGTTCATCCCGGATGCGGTCGGCAGCTTCCCAGTCCTTGTCGCCGCGGGCGGTGGTCCGCTTGACCAGAAGATCCTCCACCCTGGTGACATCCAGCCCCAGGCGGGAAGCTTTCCCGTCACGGCGTTTCACGAGCCACTGGTCGGGATCCTGACCGAAGCAGCCGAGAACGGCCGCCACCTCCTCCATGTCGCTCACGAATCGTTCGATGGTCAGATACCGGACGGCCTTGCTGACGCCCTTACCAGAATCGAGCAGACCGTTGACTTCGCCCAGAGGTTTGCTCAGCGCTCCGAGTGCCCCGCTGGTGTTGAAGTCGTTGCGCATGTGGGCGACAAATGCCTCCAGCATTCCCGCGACCGCACCGGCGACCGGTTCTTCGTTGCCGGGCTTTTTTGCGGAAACCAAAAAACCGCGAGCCTGCGAAAGCGTCGAGTAGATGTAGGCCAAACGGTCGTCGGCTTCCTCCAGTCCGGGAAACCGCACCTGCTTGCGCAGATCATCGGTGGGCGTTTCGGTTTCGCAGGCGGGGCAGCGACCGCTCTCCTGGCCGTCCTTATCCATCGGAGCCTCGCAGGCGGGGCACTTGACCTCGACCTCGAAGTTGAGCCCGCTCCGGTAGTGCACCGTCAACAGGAAATAGCGCACCACTTCGGGATCGTACAGCCCCGTGATTTCCCTGGTGGTGAAAAAGTTGCCCAGGCTCTTGGACATCTTCTCCCCCGCGAAATCGATGAACCCGTTGTGCGACCAGTAACGGGCAAACGTATCCTCGCCGTGGGCGCCCTGGCTCTGGGCGATCTCGTTTTCGTGGTGCGGAAAGATCAGGTCGCGTCCTCCACCATGGATGTCGAAGCTGTCGCCCAGATGTGCGGAGCTCATGGCCGAGCATTCGATGTGCCAACCGGGCCTCCTGTCCCCAGGGACTGTCCCAGGCGGGTTCACCAGGCTTGGCGGCCTTCCACAGGGCAAAATCGAGAGGCGTTTCCTTGCGTTCGTCCACGTCGATGCGGCTCCCGGCGCTTTCGAGCATTTCCTCGATATTCCGCTTGCTCAGCTTGCCGTATCCCTTGAAGTTCTTGACCCGGTAGTAGACGTCGCCCTCGACTTCGTAGGCCAGGTCCTTGTCGAGGAGGCTTTGCACCAGGTCCACGATCTGGGGAATGTGGTCGCTGACCCGGGGTTCGACATCGGGGTCGAGGATGTTCAGGTCCACCATGTCCCGCTTGTATTCGGCAGCGTA
>DAOWLV010000057.1 GCA_030643455.1 Candidatus Krumholzibacteriia bacterium
CCACTTCAATCCGGTGTCAAGAATCCCGATCAATCGAATCGCAAATCAATTGCAACCCTTTCCTGCGGAAGAACATACCAGAACGTCCGTTCATCGTGCAGCAGAAGGACGTCCTTACCGCGGAAAAGGAAGGACTGGGCATCCACGGTGGCGCTCCAATTGCGCCGGGAGCCGGACAACCTGTACAGGCGGCCGGTCCCGCTGTCGGTCACCCACATGTTGCGGCCGTCCCAGGCCACGCCGAAGGGTGAAAACCCGGGCGTGACGGCGGAGCGGGTGATGGCTTTCGTCTCGGGATCGAAGCGGTCGACCCGTCCGGCGTCGCGGTCGGTGATCCACACGTAGCGCCCGTCGAAGCACATGGCACTGGGCCGATGACCGGGTGTGTCAAAGGCTTCCTCGACCTGCAGGGTGTCAACCTGGATCTGATACAGGATGGAGCTGCCGTCGGCGGCGTCACCGCAGCTGTAGAGGAATTCTCCGTCCCAGGCCAGGGCCCGGTCCAGTACTCCGCTGAAGTCTTCCATGTGCAGGATGGTCCCTTCGGTGTCCCGGAACACCAGACGGACTTCGCGGTCACCCGATTCGCTCACGGAATCCGGAATATCCTCGAGCACGACCAGGGTATCGGGTCCCATCCAGGTGATCCCCGCGATCAGACCGACATCACCCAGGACCATGGTATCACCTGTGGTGAATGACATGGTCAAGTCCGGCGCCTCTTCGTCCGCGGCCAGAGCCGTTCCGACCCAAGCGGCGCCTCCGGCGCAACAAAAAACGATCAGCAAAACCGACAGGACCCCGGTCCGCCGGATACCTTCCGGCATGGCCGCGGGCTTCGTCATCCTCGTCATCAGGTTCATCCCTTCGTCGCTGCTTGTTCCAATCACTCGCTTTCGGCTTCTCGCCGCTGGCGGTTCAGGCTCTCGCCCCTGTCCAGAAGTTCGATTATCCGCGTCCACTCCAGGGGTTTTGTCGCGGTCATGTCCACGATGGCGGAATCCACGGTGGCCAGGATCTGCTCCTGTCCCCAGCCGGTGATAAGTACAACCGCCAGGCACGGATCCCGTTCCCTCAGCCAGGCCGCCAGTTCCAGGCCCGAGGTGCCGGGCAGCGTCTGGTCCACAAGGGCCAGACCGAACTCACTGGGAACAAACCTGTCCATCGCCGATTTCGCATCCCTGACGGCGGTCACCCGGCAGTCCAGTTCGGTCAGGACATCGCTGAGCATATCCCGCACGGCCGGTTCGTCATCCACCACCAGCACCGGAAAGGAAGCCGGCCGGGAGTCCTGCCCTGCGGGCCGTGAAATCTCGGTTCCGGTCACCGGGCTGGTAGGCTCCATCCGGGGAAGATCCAGCCGGAACTGCGCGCCGGGCCCCTGGTCCGGTCCAATTTCCAACCGGCCGTCGTAACACTTCAACAGCTGGCGGCTGCCCGCCAGGCCGGTCCCCCGGAATTCACCGTCTCTGGAGGTGAAACCGGGTTCGAAAATACGATGGGCGGTCTTTTTGTCCAGCCCGGGGCCGTTGTCCGTGACGGTCATGACCACCCTGCCCTGGTCCGCCCCCGCATCGATACGGATGATCCCCCCGTCCGGCAGAACCTCGAGTGCGTTGACCAGCAGGTTGCTCAGCACCTCGCGAACGACCTGGCCCGGTACACTGGTGAAGAGATCTTCCGGAACCGCCAGATCGAAAACCCATGACTGCTGTCCGGGATCTTCTTCCGGCAGCACCCATCGCCTCGTCTTTTCGGGACGGATCAGCAGCGAGACGGCCCGGGCCGCATCCCGCAGATTGACTGCCGCCTGATCCCCCTGTCCTTGCGGCGGCGGAAGGCCCCTCTGCAATCTCTTCAGCATGGCGGCCGCATCACCGACGGCCAGGATGATGGCTTCAAGATCCTCCCGACGGGAGGCCGACCCTTCACGCTGTTTAAGAAGTTCGGCGCGGCCCATGATCACCGCGAGCATCTGATTGACGTCGTGCACCACTCCCGCCTGTCGCAGGGAAGCACCCTCAACCGTGTCGGTGGGATATTGTTGGGCCGGATTCCGGTCCTTGTTGCCGGGTTGGTCTGACATGGCTTCTTCCCAGGAAATGTCCCCAAACAGAGATCGACCCGGGGATCATACACATCGGGACCGGTGGCGCAAGTGGTCAGACTGTCAAGGCGGGATCAGGGGCAGGGGAAATCTCTCCGGTCCACCGCGGCAAACCGATGGTGAGTTCCAGCACACCCCTGACATCGGCCGAAAGGCGGGGCCTGACTCCCAGGATCTGGAGCAGGTTCGGTGAAATCAACATCCGGACCAGGTGATCGAATTCGACCCGGTCCTGATCGGGGGGGTCATGGTCGGCTTCCGCCCCACCGGCGGGGGACACACGCGAAACAAACGAATCATTCCGGTCTTCGGCGACCGTGGCCATAAGAAGGTAATCTCCGCTGTCGGGATCGGGCTCCAGCCTGAAGACCGGACGGCTCCCGGGGCAGGCATAGGCCAGGACACGTTCCATCTGCCCGGCCAGCATGCCCAGCAGCCGACAATCGGTGAGAACCTTCCTGGATTCATGGTTATTGTCCAGATGGACGTCCAGGTGAGCCGGGATCGCCCTGACCAGGGTGGCCAGTCTCACCGGGTCCAGTTCGGCGGTCGGCGGTGCTTCGGCCAGAGACATCAACTCCTGGCTCCAGCCAACTGTCTCGGTCAGGCGTACCAGGTTGCGCAAGGCGATCCTGAGCATCCTGGCGGAACCTGGTTCATGCTCCCCCTCGGCCTGCAGGGCCATCAAGGCGGTCTTGATCGCCGTCAAGGGACTGCGCAGTTCGTGACCCAGGAAATCCCGGAACTGCTCCAGTTCATGACTGGAACAGGAATCACCCCTTAACCTCCGGGCCCGCTCCTGGCAGGACTGAAGCGCAGCCTTCAGGCGGGAACCGCCTGGCCCGGGATCCGGAATTGTGATCCAGGGGATTCCGACCACCGGCCCGGCGCCGATCACCAGAAGAGGGGCCGCCTCGGCGGCGGCCTCCCCTTCGGCCAGGGCACCATCGGGCATGGCGCCAGAAACGAATTCCGTCGGATCGGTCTCTCCGCACAGGTGCACGACAGCATCGCAGTCCTCAACCGTCGCCATTCCCGGGAGGTGGGCATTTGACGGCAAGCGGCCCACCGTCACGCCCCACTGCCAGAACAGGGAACGCAGGGCGGGGCGCCGTCGAATGTCACCGTCGAAGAGGACGTGGACCAAACCAATCTCCCTGATCTTGATCCCGGCGGACCGGGGTTGGATTCCGGGTGTCACAACCTGCTTGACGGCCTGGATCGCAAGGTACGTGCCATGGCTCAATCCGTTGTGACGCGCCCAATTGGAGTGACTCAACAAGGGATCAGCAGGATCTTTCCGCCCTGCCGGGAAACTGGAAGAAACCATGAGGAACATCGAGCATGATGGGGACAGGACAAGGAGGACCGAGGCTTCTTCGTGCGTTCCAGGAATGGAGTGGGAACCGGCAAGGCAAAACGCAACCTGGTGGAGTTTTTCGTGGATCGATGGTGGAAGATCAGGGTTCCGCCGGTGGGGCATTCAATCGGTAGCGGGCACTGTCCAGGCGCCAGGCCAGGGTGAAATACCAGGCCGCGGGTCGATCGAGAGTACCCTGCAACTCCCTGGCGACCTTGAACCCCAACGACCCGTCGGCTCCCCACGGCAGCCACCACTGGGCCCCCGCCAGCTGGGACCGGCGCGATTCCCGGTCCTGAAAATCATAGGTCACCCCCAGCCGTCGCCCCCGACCCTGGTAGAGGTCCAGAGAAGCGCCGAGGTGATAACCGCTCGGAAATGCCGACGAAGTGAGGTTGGCCCTGCCGGAATCCATGTGGGCCAGATATCCTGCCACCAGGCCCAGGTAGGTGATCCTGCCCAGGGGAATGTTTTTTTTGAGTTCCAACCTGAAGGGAATGCTCGTCGAAGAAAAGGGATAGACCTTGTCGCTTCCGGAGGGCAGGCCCAGGGCAAGAGCGTAGTCTATCCCGCCCAACCATGGCAAATTTGCCGGACCGGTGACACCGACTTCTATCTGCCCGAAACTGGAGATGCGTTTCTCATGGGGCCAGCCTTTCTGTCCGTCCTCCCCGATGACCCAGGGCCATCGGTGCGCCACCGGGATTTCGCCGGTATCGAAGGTCATGTGGGGCAAACGCAGGAAGAAGGTACCATCGTCCCCTGCTGGGAGCACGACCGTCAGGAGGATCCGGTTAAGGCCCCAGCCGAACTTGGAATCACTGAACCGGTTGACTTCCACGATCAGGGCGAGCCGGGAGGTGGAATCCGCAGGCGTGAACCAGGGCACGGCGTCCAGGTGCGCCAACTGGGCGTTTGCCCCGCAGGGGGCCATAAGAAGCCAGAGAACCGTCAGCACCGGCCCAAATCCCCACAGGGGCCTGACGCCGGACCGCCCCAAAAGGACCTTCGATCCGAAGGGAATCGGAAGCATGATTACTGGGGCGCCTTTTCGATCAGGCGAACTACCCCGGCCTCCTCGAAGTAGCACTTGATCACCTGCCTTCCGCCCGGAAGCGTCTCCTTGGCCACCACGACCCCGCAGTCCTCCCACGCCTGGTGATGAATACACTGGCCGACCTCGTAAGTTTCCCAGGGCCGGTAGGGTGTAGGTTGACTCTGGTCTTTTTCTGCGAGCATGGCCGCATATTCGTGGATGGGTTCAGGGGGTTCGGGGGGTTCGGCGGGTTTTTTTGAACCGGGGGACGGTTTCTCCCTTGGGGATTCTGCCGCCGTTTCCTCATCCTTGCTGCCGGCAAGGTCCGGTCCACCGGGGTCGTCTTCGGCCTTTTCCCGGGCGGCCATCATGTCGGCCGGACTGTCCCAGGGCAATGATTCGTCGGCCCCGGTGGCAGGGTCAGGGGAATCACCCTCGGAGTGGGTCTCCTGAGAACCTGATTCGTCCTGTGTTTCGGCCTTGAGTTCCGCCCCGCTCAGTTTCGGAAGAAACCCCTGGCATTGGGGGCAGCGGAACCAGATGACGCCATCATCCTCTTCTCCATCGCTGGTGGGAACGACTTCCATCTCGAGCCATTCCTTGCAGACCGAACAGAACTGTCTGGACTTCATCGGGGTCACCAGGTGGGGTCAGGGATTGATCTTGCAACAATTGTCCGCTTCATCCTTGCTCATGTAACGCATTCCGCATACGAGGCATTTTTTAGGACCGTCAATCCTTCCTTCGGTTTCGGCCTTGGTCAGAAGCCTTTCATATTTGACGAAGCTTTCATCGCGGACGAGGATATCATCTTCCTTGACGCTGGCCATTGGCTCCTCCTTGGCTCTGAATTCGCGTCCGTCCTGGCCGAATACCCGAGGATCAAATCCTCGTATAGGCTCCTACCTTCCAGGACGTCTATATTGGCTGGCATACTATTACAATGTGAATTGCGAGTCAATATGGTGAAGCGATTATTTTTTGAAATTTAGGACTCGGCGGCGCGGGAGGAGAGAGAATCACCGTCAGCAGTACGATCGGCAGTGATCTCCTCGACCCGATAGAGATCACCGAGATCGACCAAACCAAGCTGATCGGCCTGGTTGAGGACTTCGAGCAGAACCCCGGTGGTGGCGGCCGCGTCGTCGGCTGCCCGATGGGGATTGTCGTGATCGATGCCGAAATGCGTGGCCAGGTCGGGCAGGCTCCGGCTCATGAGATCGGGCCAGAACTGGCGGCTTAGCTGAAGTGTGCACAGACCGGTCACCGCAGGACGCCCGATACCCCGCCGGGCAAACTCCCAGCGCAGAAAGGGCAGGTCAAAGCGGATGTCATGGGCCACGAAGACATTCCCGTCCAGGAGGCCCACCAGGTTTTCGGCCAGGTCGGAAAAGGTCGGAGCCCCTTCCAGGTCTTCGTTGCTGATGCCCGTCAGACGGGCCACCCAGGGAGGAATGGGGCGATCGGTCCAGACAAGGGATTCGAATCGGTTGACGATTTCCCCACCCCTGACCTGGATCAGGCCTATCTCGATGATTTCGTCGACCCCGATGACGCTGCCGGTCGTTTCCAGGTCCACCACCGAGAAGGTGGCCTCTTTCAGGGCCTGGCGCAGAAGGGCCGAACCCAGCACGGTCCAGCAGTGATCGTGGGTCTCGACAAAACGGGGATCATCGGCCAGCAAAGCCCTGACGACCACCTGGGTCTCGGGCATTTCATGGCGTCGAGCGCCAAACAGGCGCCGGGCGATGGCCGGAGTAGGCAAGGGCTTCTTCTGGCCCAGCAGGAATTCATGGGCCTCCACCCTGAATTCATTGAGGTCACTTGATATCATGGGGTAATCATACCACAAGCCCTCCAGGAGGGTCAATCTCTGTCATGGAGAACGGGCAGGGCCTGTGAGCCAAACCCAATCAGCTCCATCACTTCCACTCTCACATGGGGAGGTGGTGGCGAGAATTTACGACTTGGAGGATCCAGTTCCGACTCGGACCGGATCCGCTCCGCGGCGTAGGCGATGCCCAGAAAGGGAATCTCTTCGTTCACCGCGGCGGTGATTTCCCGGGTTGTCACCTGGATCATGCGTCCGGCGGGAAGGTCGGCAGTCTGGGTGTCGGCGGCGCTCATGACGAACTGGTCGCAAAGAAACTGGGTCCCGGCGATGACTCGGGTGGTCGGATCCTTGTTTTCGGTCGTATCGGGGGAAAATTCCGAATCGAGGGATGTGGCCACCAGGGGGTCTTCCAGCAATTGATCCTTGGAAATTTTTTCCGGGACTCCGTCGCGCCACTTCTCCACTTCGACGATGGCATCCAGAAGATGCCCTTGCCGGTCCAGAATCCGGCGGGACAAGCGCAACCGGGCGCCCTCACCAGGCACCGGAAGCAGGCTGCCGTCGGGCTGTTCGGTCAAGGGAAGCAGTTCAATCAACCAGGTGTCATTGTCGGACCCGTGATCGCGGCTCAGACAGACGATGCGGGTCAACCCCTCTTCCCGGCGGCCACCGGCCATGACCTGGGTCCGGTAATCGGCCCAGGCGCCCTCTTCCATGCGCAGGGGCAGCTCCGGTTGCCGCCACAGGGTAAAAACGTCAAGGGCGCGAACCGGCCGCACCCCTGACGAAACCATGCCACAGGCTATCCAGAGAAGAGTGAAACCCAACAGCCTTCTAATGTTTGATCTTTTCCCAGTAGCTCGCATAGTCGAATTCCGGACTGTTTTCCTTGTCGTGGCACAACGTGCAGGAATCCTTGGCCTGGGCAAGCCACTTGCCGTCACGCCCATGCTGGCTGCCGTAGCCGTGGCAGGCCTCGCACTGGACGTTTTTCAGCTTGTTGTATGGCGCATCGTCAGAATAGCCCTGTTTGAACTGGAAACCGGTCGTGTGGCAAACCAGGCACTCGGGCTCGAAGCTCTGGCCCCTGTAACGGATGGTCGCAAAGGCCGACCGGTGATCGGTGTCCATGTAGACCTTCCAGGCCTCCTCGTGACAGGACATGCATGCGCGCTCGCCCAGGAAGGTTTCCTTGTCCGAACCCATGGTCCGGGGGTAGGCGGCCCGCTTCGCGGTCTTGTAATCCACCAGATCCGACTTGTACTTCTCCACCCGGGCCAGCATCTCCTCATCGGAATCAACCTTGTCCCCCAGGGTGGTGATGCCCACGTCGATGGCCATGACCCGGCCGTCCGCATCATCGACGAACAGGTTGGCGCGGCCGATATACCGGCCCTCGTAGGCGGCCGAGAAGACCGCGGTATCGTTGACGATCCTCTCGGCATTGATGTTGCGAGAGGTGTGCCCGATGACACACAGGTCGATGCCTTTGACTTCCCTGAGAAGGTCCGTGGCTCTCTGTTCCCCGAGATGGGCCAGCAGCAGGATCGTATCGGCCTCCTTGCGCAACCTGGGCAATAGTTCCCGCAGGACCGGCACGGGTTCATCCACCTGGAAGGCGGCTTCTTCGGCCGTCATGGTGACGATCTTGTGCCTGGGATCCATGACACTGACGATGCCGTACTTGATTCCGCTTCGTTCCACGATCAGGTATTCGGGCAGGATCAACTCGCCCGTCTCGGTATCGCGCACATTGGCGTTGGTGTAGGGTAGTCCATGCTTTTCGATCATATCCTTCAGGAACGGCAGACCGTAGTTCAGGTCCCGTTCGCCCAGAGCGATGGCGTCGTACCCCATTTCCCCGGTCATCTCGGCCAGGAAGGCCGACTGAAACTCATCGTTCTTGTTCCGGGATCCGAACAGATCCCCGGCATCGACCATCAGGACCGGTCGCTCTTCACTCCAAACACCGTCTAAAAAGGTGACCCTCCGGGCCAACCCGCCACGCTTGTTGGTTTTTCAGCCACAGGGTTCGATTTTGCCCTTGATGTCGGTCGTGTACAGGAGAACGAGGTCCTGCCAGGTACCTTCGTCCGCCCGGGCGTTCGTTTGCAGAAGAGCCGGAGCGGCAGCCGACAGCACAAAGGCCAGCGCCAACGTCAGGCTCATCAAACGAAGGACGCCGGTCAGGTCCTTGAGCTTGATCATTTTGGAAACCTTTCACCAGATCAGGGAAACACAAGCCGCCTCAATCCCGGGCGGCAGAACGGCATCACCAGCGAATAAACAGCCGGCGAGGGTCATAAGTTCCGTCATCAAACTAAATGGAGTACCGCGAAGGGGCAACCCGCGATTCCATCATCCCACGGGAAAAACCTGCAACACAAGGAAAGGGCGGCCGAAAAGCCGCCCTTCCCTTCACCAAACGGTCCGGTTACTTCTGCACCCGGTCCTTGAGGCTCTTGCCCGCCACGAAAGCGGGATACTTGGCCGCTGGAATGACCAGCGAAGCGCCGGTCTGTGGGTTGCGACCCATCCTTTTCTTGCGCTTGCGACGTTCGAATGTTCCAAAACCGGTGATCTGCACCCGATCACCTTTCGACACGGCGTTGGCGATGATCCCTTCTCGCGGAGAGGTTGAGAAGATGGCATCGACTGCCCTCTTGGCGGCGGCCTTGGTCATTCCGGTCTTTTTTGACAGTTGTTCGGTAAGTTCCGTCTTGTTCATACATATCACCTCCTTTCAGAAGCCATCAAACCCCGGCCTCAAAGGGTTTGTCAACATTTAAATCGAGTTTTCCCAGGCCTGGCGGGGAAAACCCGTCCCCCCTCCCTGTCAAAAGACTCCGCCACCGAGAGTTCCCATGTAGTCCTCCCGACCACGCGCGAATTTGAGGCTCGGAATGGACCTCAGATAGATGCGGAACCCGAACTGGGAATCGACCGTGCTGATGGTGCGGTTGAATTCGAAGCGCCAGCAGTGCAGATCCCGGTGCAGACTGTACTGCTGGCGGATGGGAATGCCCCCGGCGATGTCGAATGAGGCCTGGTAGCGGAATTGCCAGTTCCGGGTCAGGTTGGTGTTCATGGACAAGTTCCCGGTGGCCCTCTTGGTTCGTGAGGAGTTTGTATAACTATATGAAAAAGATGCGTTTACGTCGAAGGGGATGAAACGTCCGCCTTCGGTCGGATCCTTCTGGCCCGGCCCTTCCTGCCGCCCGGGCCGGTTGTAGAAATCGTAGAAACGGCTATCCTCGCCATCGAAGAGTTGTTCCTGTTCGGAGGTGTCGATGAAACGGCCCTCTTCGTCGTATTCTCCGTACATGCCCTCCGCCTGCAGACTGTCCGCGGCCGCGCCAAGGTCGACCCCGAGCTGTTCGATGGCGCTGTTGCGCTCCTGTTCCTCGACCTCGCCCACATCGCCCACATCCAGACGTCCCGAGAAACTCAGCCCGTAGGTGAATCGTGTGGACTTCAAGGCCAGGTTGGTGGGATCGATGGAATTGCTGACCTTCAGCTTGAGATAACGGCTCTGTCCCGGCTTGATGGTCAGGCCGCTGGAAATGTCCGACCAGCGCCGCCCCGGCGCTCCCTGGGGTCTGTACGAGGTGTTCAGCGTCCAGTCGATCACCCCGTCCAGTTTCTTTTCCGTGAGGGTCGAATCGTTTTCCTGGCTCATGTATTTCAAGTCGAAGCGGTTGTCGAAGCCGAGACCAATGGTGGACCCGTAGTCCTGCCGGTCCTTCAGGCCGGGCCGAACGTTCCACGAGGAATTGAACCGGGCCGTGTGTCGGACCGCGCGGAACCGGCCCACGTTCAGGGGAAACAGGCCGTACATTGTGGTACCCAGGGTGGTGCCGAAGGAAAGGCTGGGCGAGGTTTCCTCAATGGTCGAAGAGGTGTCGCGGTAGGCGCCCCCGGCGGCAAGGTTGGTATCCGGCTCCCAGATCCTGCCTTCCAATTCGTCGCGCCGCCAGCCCTGGGCCGCGCTGGCCGAGAAGCTCACGTTGAAGATACCAACCCGCGGCGGCCGCAGACTGAGGGACCAGTTGCCGTTGGCCTGGTAGTTCTTGGTGGTGGTCAGTTCCCTGCCCGTCTCGTTGGCCTGAAAGGAATAACCCTGCGAAAAGTAGGTGTTGCGCAGGACATTGCCCACAAAGCTCCCCTGCTGTCCCGCGCGCAGCGCCGGCGCAAGGGTCAGCTGCTTGACGTTCAGCGAGACGCTGGGCAGCGTCATGGAGTAGAGTTGGTTGTTGCTGCCCGGGTCGCCGGGATCCTCCGCGTTGACCCGTTCATCACGCTTGGCGCTGAGATTGACGCCCATGAAGGACCAGTTGCGACTGATGTAGACGGTGGAATTGAGCTGCCCGCTGACGATGTCCCGGGTGTTGGATCCGGCCAGGTCGTTGCTGGTCAGGGTCGTCGAGGCCATCTTGACGTCGGCGCGGAACTTGTAGTCGTCGAAC
>DAOWLV010000047.1 GCA_030643455.1 Candidatus Krumholzibacteriia bacterium
CCAGGCTGCAGTTGCAGGGCCTTTTCAAAGTGAACAATCGCCGCGGCGGGATCTCCGGTCATGGCCAGGGCGGTGCCGAGATAGTTGCGAACGCCGAACTCCTCGGGATCCAGCCGCACGGCCGTTTGCAGGTAGGGCAATGCCCGCGCCGGTTGGTTGGTCACGACATACACCATGCCCAGATCCCGCAGGGCGTCCACGGCCTCGGGCCGCTGCTGCACGGCCTTGACCAGGAAGGATTCGGCCTGTTTTGCCTGTCCCGACAGGAGCAGCAGTTTGCCCAGGTTGGCATTGGCCCGGTAGCTTTCGGGATTCAGCTTCAGGGCCTGTTGCAGCAGTTTCAGGTTGGTCTGGATGGGAGTCTGGTCCTGGCTCAAAACGACCTGGGAGATCAGGCCCGAAGCCACGATGTCCCGCAGGTTCAGACGCCGGGTCTCGGCCGCCAGCTTCAAATCCGACGGCTCGGCCGAACCGGCGATCGCCTGGTCGAATGGCGCGAGATGCTCGCCCAGGAAACGGGCCAGGGGGTCTTCGTTGTGGTCCATCACCTCGGCGCCGCTGGTTTCGTAACCCAGACGGGGATTGTTGTCCACGTACACCGCGGCGCCCGCTGCCATGTCCCGCAAACCGCCCTCATCGACCAGGAAACTGCCGAGCAGGGCGCCGGGGTGGATCAGGTGATGGCGCGATCCGCCCCAGTGGCTCCAGGACAGATCACGGGCCAAACGGACCGCCTTTTCCGACGCCGCGGATCCTTTCAAGGCGCTCTCGAGTTCCCGCAAACGGTTCAGGTCCAGACGCGGGGCATCCTTGACCCCGCCGATCAACAGCAATTCCTGGGTGTTGTACCACAACCCGGCCGCCGGAAAAACTTCCAGGAACGTGGCCACCACCGAACCGAAAGAGGCCTCGGGAAGGAAACCCAGGGGCACGAACTGGGACACGATGCCACCCGGACGCAGGCGATTGCGGACATCGGTATAGAACTCGCGGGTGTAGAAGACGTCCGTGCCCGGCCGGTAGATCTGCCCCACCTCGACCGAGATGATGTCATAGCTGCGGTCGGTGTGGGCGGTGAAAGTGCGACCGTCGTCGGCCACCAGGTTCACCCGCTCGTCGCGCAGCCAGGCGTTGGAAAAATTGCGGTCGATGAAGGGGAAGATGGCCGGCTCGATGTCCACGCAATCGAGGGACGCGATGTCATGCTGGAGAAATCGATCGGCGGTCTGGCCCACACCGGCGCCGATCACCAGCACATCACCGGGGGCCGGATGCAGCAGGGCCGGCAGGTGCGCGGCCATGATCTGGTGGCCCTTCGTTTCGGTGCCCTGCCACAGGTTGTCGATCTCCATCCGCACGACACCTTCCACGTCCACGGTGGAAAGGGTGGCGCTGTGCCCTTCCTTGTAGTCCAGCAGGCGTCCGCTGCGGCCGAGGAAACTCGCGGGCAGACTGACACCCGTCAGCAGGGGAATGGCCAGCCACAGGGCCACGCCACCACCCGCCAGACCGAGGCGCAGGTTCCGGGATCTGCCTGAGGTCGGCTCCAGCAGCAGCAGGGCCGCCACGCCGGTGATCAACCCCACGCCGGTGATGATCTTGACCCCGGCCGCCAGGCCCAGTCCCGGCAGGATGAAAAAACCCACGACCAGTGAACCGACGATGCCGCCCAGGGTGTTGAGGGCCGTCATCCGCCCCACGCTGGACGCCGAAAGGGCGGGATCGCGCAGCGCCAGCCGGTTGGCCAGGGGAAAACTGGCCCCCGACAGCACGGTGGCCGGCAGCATGAGCAGGAAAAAGGGAGCGACACCATGTCCCAGGCCGAACCACACCTTGGCGGGCAGGAACATCAGCCCGATCACCGCCAGGGCGGCCGTCAGCTGGAACACCCCGAACAGCAGGGGCAGGGAGACCCGTTCCAGACGTCCGCCTTTCTCCAGCAGACTCACCAGCAGACTGCCCAGCACGATGCCCATCAACACCACCGCCAGGGTGATCGTGTACGTGGTCACGCTGTCGCGGATCACCAGTGACAGGAAACGCGACCAGAAGATCTCGGCCCCGACCACCACCAGGCCGGTGGTGAAAAACAGGGTCGGCACCACGAACCTGGTCGCCGTGGTTGCCGAGACATTTGCACCGGTGGTGTCCGCCGATATCGCGGGCGGTGCCAGGGGATCAAAGCGCAGGGCAAGGGCCGTGGCGGCAATCAGGATGTTCACACCCGCAGCGACACCCACCGCCCCCGAGACTCCGACGTGCGGGATGAGCACAAAGCCGGCGACCAGAGTGCCCAGCACGGCTCCCAGGGTGTTCATTCCGTATAGAAAACCGAGGTTTCGGATGATGCGCCCGCCGTCGAGCACGAACTGGCGGCAGAAAAGGGGCAGGGTGCCCCCCATCAGAAAGGTCGGCGGCAGCAGCACCACCGCCACCAGGAACACCCGCACCACCGTGAGCTGCCCGCCGGCGGTGAGCCAGTGCAGGCCGGCGCTATCTGTAGCGACGGTGACCGCACCCCGGTAGGCCGCGCCGTAAAGGCCGTCGACCAGGCTGAAGGCCCACAGGGAAAGCACCGCCAGCACGGCAAGGCCGAGTTCCAGAAACGCGTAGATCCGGATGGGCCTGGCTGCCCGCTGCCCCCAGCGGCCGAACAGCCAGCTGCCCAGGGCCAGGCCGCCGAAGAACACGGCCAGCACGGTGCTGAGCGCCCAGGTGGTGGATCCGAACACAAGCGAAGCCCGGCGGATCCAGGCCACTTCGTAGACCAGCCCGGCAAATCCCGACAAAAAGAAACAGACGATGGCGAGGGTGTTTTTCATGGTGGATATGATACACCATCAAGGCGGGTGGCCGACACGGCCATTAATTGACCATCGCGGACCTGGCGCCCGGGGTCCGATGTCTAACGAAACAGGGCCTTCAACGAACTCCAGCTCAACGCATCCACCGCGACCTGGTCAGGGTCTTCAATTTTCACCAGGACCTGTCCCTCATAGGGATCGATGGCCACTGTCGAAGGCGTGGCCTGGTACGCATCGACCATGAGCGTGATCTGATAGGTGCCCGGCTCGAGATCCAGTTGATTCTGATCGGGACCCGAACCCGCCTCGAGGAGCCACACTTCAGCCCCGCCCGGGAATCCAATGATCAAGGTGTGTTCATCGATATCCAGGTTACCGGCAACCGTGCGGCTGGCGGAAATCCGGGTGGGCAGAATGATGTTGATCGAGCAGGTGAGTTCGACACGGTAGGCGCTGCTGAGAATGTACAGCCCCTCGATGAGCGGCCAGGATCCCCGGTAGACCAGACTGTCGCCGTCGCAGTGGACAAGCCACGGATAGGTGCAATCGTAGTTGCCGTAACCGTCGGGGTTGGTGGCATGGAAAATCGGGACGGCGAATTCACCCTTGTCCCAGTAGCAGTATCCCGGCGTGGGGCTGGGAGCGGCAAATACTTCCTGGCGGAGCATACCGGTGGAATCCAGCACTTCGACGCCGTCCCAGGCGGCTGCCGGCAGGGCCATGGCTGTCAACGCGGACATGAGCAGAACGGATTTGAGCAACGACATGATAGACCCCCTTTGTGCCTACAGGGTAACAAGGATAACAGATCCAGCCACGTGTGAGGGCTGAAAAAACGGTCCTCCCGGGCCGCCGCCTCAATCAAGATCCATCAACTCGGCCACGTACTTGGGCGCGGGCGATCCGAAACTCAGCATCTCGTTGTGGAACGTCTTCAGGTCGAAATTTTTTCCGGCCTTCTTCTCGTAAGCCCGCCGCAGGCCGTTGATCTCCATGTTGCCCACGTAATAGGTCGAAAGCTGGGTCGAGCTCAGCTGGGCGCGGATCCACTTGCCGGCCGCTTCGGCTTCTTCCTGGAACCCGTCGATCATCATCATCTCCATGGCTTCGCCTTCGGTCATGCCGGCGGTGTGGATCTTCTGGTCGATGATGGAGTTGATGATCAGCCGCAGGCGCATCTTCAACTGCTGCAGGTGAAGCTCCGGGCCTCCGAAACCGACTTCCACCATCAGCTGCTCGGCGTAGGTAGCCCAGCCCTCGACGAAGGTGCCGCTGGAGAAGATCGCGCGCAGCGGTGTCGACGCCTCAAACCTGTTGGCGTGGGCGATCTGCAGGTAGTGGCCGGGCATCGCCTCGTGGATGGTCAGGTTCAGCAGCATGTAGTCGTTGTACTCGCGGAAAAAAGTCTCGGCGCGTTCAGCTGTCCAGTCCCTGGGCGTGGGGCTGATGGCGTAGAACGTGGTGCCGCTTTCCTCCAGTGGCCCCGGCGAATCGCAGTAGCCGATGGCAAACCCGCGCTGGTGCTCGGGCATCACGATGATCTCCACCGGATCGTCGGGCACGTCGACCAGCTTCTTCTTTCGCACAAACTCGGTGATCTTTTCCAGACCTTCGCGGGCCTGCGGCACGATGGTATCGTTGGTGGGATGGTCATCGGCCAAACGGGCGAGCACCCGGCGGATCACGCCGTCCTTTCCCGGCGAGGTGTCGTCCTCGTGGCCGCCGAAATATTCCCGGAAAAGCGGAAGGGCGATCTCGTACATCTGGTCCCGGGTGGCAGCCAGATCATTTTCGGCGCTGGTCAGGATCTCTTCGGGCGTCAGGTCGGACGAGAGCGCAAACTTCAACTTTTTATGCCACAATTCATTACCCAGACGGAAGTTGCCGTTCGAACGCGGCAGCAGGTCCGACTCCAACCACTGGCCGTAGTGGTCCAGGGCCGCAATGGCGCGCGACCGCGCAGTGGAGAGTTCGTCCTTCATTTCGGGCGCTTCGTCGAGGTAGGGCTGAAGGCCGTCCATGACCAGCTTGATGACCCCTGGATTCTGCCTGATGGCGGTCACCGTCATGATGGGCGGCGGATTGTTCAGATTGGTCCGGGCCGCCTCCAGGACCTGGGGGATCCTGAGCAGCCGTTCCTTGACCGCGGCCAACCGCTCGGGCAGTGGCGCGTAGTCGCGGGCCAGGATGTTGTAGATCCCGTCACCCGGGTTGTACATGGTGGGGTTCCACTTGTACTCCTTCACCTCGCTGATCATGAAGATGACCGACTCGCAGCGCTCCTTCAGGATTTCATAGTCGATGCGATTGGCCTGGGTGAGATGGTCCGCATCGATGCTGCCCAAGGTGTCGAGGTAGGCCCGGTTGAAATCCACGCGGGCCTGGAAGCCGGCCTCGGTCAGGTCGCTGATCCGGTCGTCGAACCGATGGTCGCCCAGATTGGTGGCCCATTCGGGGTTGAGCTCGAGCATGCGGCCGAGATAGTTGTTCGCCAGGTCGACGAACTGGTCGTCGGCGCCAGGACCAGAGGAGCACCCGACGACCAGCAGGGCCGCGCCCAGGATCAGGGTGGTGGCGTATCGGCGAAAATTCATGGAAACATCCTCCAGTTCACACGCATGAGTCGGGCCGGGGCAGACCCGCCACGCGGCAGGCACCCTTGGCGGGCCCGTTGGGAAACAATTCGTAGATCTCCTTCAAGGAAAACCCGGTCTCCTTGCACAACACCCGGATCATGGGCGCAACGCCATGGGCGCTCTGGTGTTCGCGCAGAAAATCGATGATTCGCCAGTGGTCGGCGGTCAACTCGTCGATTTCCTCCTCGGTTGCCAGGGCGACGGCGATGTCCCTGGTCCAGGAGTCGAAATCGGTCAGATAGCCTTTGTCGTCGACGGCGACCCGGACACCATTGGCGTCAAATTCGGACATCTGTTCTCCAGGGTGAAAAATAGTCCAAACCGAAATCCAAGCGGGGACACTATAGCAGGGATGGGGAAAAACAGGCACCGGAAAGGAATCCGGGAACCGCCGCCTGTATCGCTCGCGCATGATCACGAAGCGACAGGTTCCCGGAAGGCTATTTGAGCAGGACGCTTTTTGCCGCCGACCGGCGAGGTGTCTTTCCCCGCCGGCCGGCCATCCCTTGAAGGACTTCTATTTCATCAAGGTCATCTTCCGGACCTGGCTATGGGGTCCAGCATCGATCCTGTAGAAATACGTTCCCGAAGCCACTGCCTGGCCCGCGTCGTTGCGACCCATCCAGACGACCTCGTGCGGACCCGCGGCCCGCATCTCGTTCAGCAGTGTGGCCACCTTCCGTCCGTCCAGACTGTAGACCGCCAACATCACGTCCTGCGCTTCGGGCAGGGAGAAGTTGATCTTGGTCATGGGGTTGAACGGGTTGGGATAGTTGGCGCCCAGGTTGAAGATCTTCGGCGTATCGGCCCCGCCGATCTTGTCCAGGGTGTAGTCGAGTTTCGAGTTGTCGGTGCCGCGCACGTCGATGGACAGGTCCTCCGGCGATACGGCCGCTGCTGCCTCTAACACGAACAGCTCGCCCGTGCCGACGAAGCCGAGATCCCGGCCCATCAGGGCCAGGTTCACGTCCATGGCGGCACCCGTATTGACCAGGAAGGTCATCTCCGGCTGGGCGGCCAGCAGGTCGCCTGCGGTCACGTTGATCACCGAAACGTTGGCCCGGACATGAACGCCCTTCAGCCCCGTTCCACCGACCAGGTGCAGGGCCCAGCGGCCATCGTCCTTCTGCACCCAGGCCAGATCGATGATCTGCGATATGGGCAAGGCCCGCTTGGCCGGGCCGACCACGCCGTAGTTGATCGAGAAGATCATCAGGTCCTCGAAGTCGATGAGGTCGTCCGTCTCGGGGATACCCACCGAGCTCGCATCGTCGGTGGGACCGACATCGCAATGGTTATTGTAGGACCCGCCACCGTGGGAAGTGCCCATGCACGACCCCAGCACCGTGATGTCGCCCACGGCGACAAAACCGTCGATATAGGGAGGCACGTCGCCCAGCCAGTAGTTGGTCGCCCGGTCGTTGTCTGCTGCTGCAGAGCTTCCGTTGCCGGCGGCATCGACCGCGAAGACCTCGTAGTAGTAGACCCCGCGGTCGGTTTCATCCAGCCACATGTCGGGGAAGCTGAACGTACCGGCGGCCACCGAGCCAGCATGGGCCCATTGGGCGCTGGCGATCGCTCCGGCCAGGTCGGTCGGCCGGGTCGGGATTGTGCTGCCAGCCAGATCATCGTATTCGGGATAGGCCGATTCGTCAGTGGCCGAGTCGTACCACAGGCCACGATAGATCTCATAGGTCGCCGTGTCGGAACCGTCGTGGGTCCAGGTCACGTCGACCTTGTTGTGCCGCGGCGCCGCGGTGATGTCCGCCACCGGTCCCGGTGCGGTGCAGTCCACCACGAAGCTCATCCCGTTCATGTCCGCGAAGATGGAGACGTTATCCGGATCGCGGAAACGGTAGCTGAGGATATCGATGTTCACCGTGCCACCTGCCGAGGTGACCAGGTCGACCTTGAACAGATCCGCGTCGGTCAGGATGCCGGGATCCGAGCCGAACCGGGTTCCGTTGACCGTGAACTGTCCGCCGCCGTTGTCGATGGTCTGGAAAAAGTCCATGCTCGTGATCACGACGAAGTCATCCGCGATCACCGGTGTCACCGGGCCGGTGATCTGCAGGACCACTTCATAACCGAACAGGCCGGGTGTGCCGTCACTGCGGTCGTAGGCGAAGGTGACCGTCTTGGTGGCGCCGCACTGGGCGGGATCGGCGCCCGTGGCCGTTGTGTTCAGCGACGCGGCGGCGCTGGTCCAGGCGTAGGCCAGGGCGCGCGTGGCTTCGGATCCCATCTCGGGATAGTGGTTTCCTGAACCATAGACGAAGCCACCGGAGACATCCTGCGTGGCCGCCAACCAGGATCCCGCACCATAAAGCGCGGCCAGGTTTGCAGCCGATCCCGGCAGGTTCTCGTGCAGGGCCATCATGACGTAGGCCGTGGTCTGCCAATCGCGGTCGTTCACCGTCGTATCGGCGCCATAACCATCACTGAAAGCACTGTCGGGATACTGGCTGTCATATAGAAGGGCTTCCAGGGTGGCCACTTCGGCCGGATGAACCCCAGCGGTCGCAAAGGACCGGATCAGACCCGAAACACCCAGGTTGTACCACCAGTAATCCTTGTTGGCCCAGGTCGGGTCGAATCCCTGGTTCCGACCCAGAACATCGAAATAGTCGGGATTGTGGTTGAAGCTGTCCTGCCACAGGACCTCGGCCATGGCCGCGGCGTCGGCGGCATAGCCGTTGCCCGGGAAGACCGCGTCAAGCTGCATGACCGCATCCACATATGCCGAAACATCCCAGGGGATGATGCCATTGTCGTAGCCTTGGCCGTGCCGGGAATCCCGGATGGCTTCGGCGACGCTCGCCGCGGTGCCCGTCCCGGTATTGACCAGGCGCCAGTCCCAGACCGCCAGGGCGGCGTTCTGATAATCGGCGGGGTTGGTCACTCCCGGCAAGGTGGCGAACTTCAACAGGAACATGATGTCGCCCGCGTAATGCAGACCGGTGGGATAGGGAGGAACCGGTCCAATGGCCACCGCATGATCGGCGACGTCTTTCATGGCGATGAAGATCTGGGGATTCGGGTCCAACAGGTAGGCTTCGTAAAGCCCAAGTGCGGTCACGCCATGGACGTTGCTGGGGCTGTTGCCGGCCGAATGCTCGAAAGCGGTCAGGACCCAGTCCCATCCGGCATCCTGGAGATCCTGGTCGGGATCCCCGTTGCCGGCGTTGTCCTCGGTGACGTCCGCCTGCATGTAACGGAGATAGTTGGCGCCGGCCAGAGCCGCCGCCTTGAAATCGGTAGGGTCACCAAAGGCCTTGTCGGCGGCTGCGGGGATTTCCCCACGTTCTTCCGTGAGAACTCCCTCAGGGTTGGCCACAGGTCCGGCAGCCAAGGCAGCCGCCGCTGTCAATGCCAGGATTCCAATGACCCCGAAGATGAAAATGATTGCGCGAAATCTCATGGGTGTTCTCCCTGAAGAAAGTGATGAAATCTCCCGCTGTCCCCGATCGGGTGTGGCGGATTGAGCAGATGATGTCGGAAACGATGGCCCCATCCGCTGCCGACCGGAGACCGGCCAAGTTCGAATGAGGCGTTGAGGTTGCCAGAGATTCAGAGGATAGTCAAGAATGTTTCCGTAAATGCATAAATTCATACTAAACAGACAAGCAAGAGCGTTTTTATCCGAAAAAAGTTCGGGACCCAAAAAAATCCGACCCTCTTTGTGATAAGTCAACAGTCGTTAACGAGCGCAGCCCGGCGCCCTCGGGATGCGGCTCCCGTCAGCCAGATTTGCGGATGGATATCGGTCACCGTACAGCGGGCTTCCCAAAGAAAAAGTCCCCCCAGGGGACTTTTCCGCCATGCTAAAAGTGTTAGGTTACAGCTGGTTCCCCCCGCCCGGCATCAACCCGCCGGCCACAACCACCCGAACATCCCGCCGGTGACCAGCCCGTAGACCAGCCCGTCGAAGACGTTCCTCATGCTCGAAAACCAGGATTTCTTGTACCAGATCGAGTTGGACAGATGCGCCATGGAGTAGCAGCAGAAGGCCGTCGCGCCGGTCACCCGGTGCACGAGCAGGTAGTCGGTGCCCGCGGGCAGGCTCATCCGTGCGATGTAAGCCACGAAGACGCCCACCAGGATCATGAACAGGAACCACAGGACCAGCTGAAGGCTCATCCCGTACTGTCCATTGGGCAGGACGGTAAAAAACGCCACCGGGCCTTTGTTCTGCTTCTCCTTGAACTCGGGTGAGCCCCATTCCTTCATGGAGCCGGCGTGGGGCATCACGTAGTCGCCAGGCGGAATGTTGAATCCGCGCAGGGCTTCCATGACGCCGTCTTCGGAGGGAACCTTCTGGAAGTCGGCTTTATGGTACTGCAGGGCCATGTGGATGATGGAACTGACGACAAATACCGCCACCGCGGACAGTAGGATCGGCAGCCAGAGGTCGATAAGGGATATCATGACAAGCTCCTTCCGGGATTTCCAGGTTAGGAGGCCATCATACCCCGACTATTCTGAGAGTGGTTAGCAGAAACATACTGCCGGGGCCAAACGAAAGAGGCGGGCCCGCCGTCAATCCGGCGGCGTGAACCCCAGGGATTTTTCATCGGTGACCGACAGCAGGGAAAATTCCGGCATCCCGTCCTTGAGGCCGGTCAGGATCAGGTAGAATTTCTTGTCGGCGGCCATGGTTGCAGTTGTGAAAACGTCCACTATGGCGCCCCCGAAGGTCATTTCCCGGACCACCATGGTCAACTCCGCGTCCGCGGCCAGGCTGATCCAACCTTCGTTGTTGCCGGTAAAGCGGTACATCGTCGCTTCGATGCTGCCGTCATCGTCGAAGTCGACCTTCAGGGAATCCAGGTTGGCGCAGGCGTGTACGATCCGGGCGGGTAGAAATGCGCGAGGAGGCGTCCCGAAAGAATCGGCCAGGCTGAAGATGCGCAACGTGTCTTCCGATTCCTGCGAAGCGGCCAGACCCGCGGCGAATGCCGTCGTTGAAGCGGCTTCATCGTGGATGTAGACCGGTTGGGTGAACAAGGGTTGATCCATTTCGGGATCGGCGCCCACTACGTACATCTCGACGTTGACCTGGCGGATCCCCAGCTGGCCGTAGTCCGTGGCATCGCCGTAGATCACGTTGTCCTTCATCAGGATTCGCTGGAAGCGGTCGCCAAGACCGAAGGCCAGGTAGTAGTCGACCGCCCCGACATCGGGCGACGTGTGAACCATGCGCAAATCCCGCAGTTCGGTGGTTTCCAGGGCGAGTGCTCCACCCGGGCCGACGATCAGCAGGTCAAAGGGGGCCGTTGCGGATCCCGGACCGGAAATTAGCCCGATCAGGAAGAAGTAGTAGTCCTTTTGGGCCTCGAGTTCGGGTGCGCGGAAGCTGGTGATCTGGGCATCCGGCATCTGGACCACGATATCCTGGATCATTCCCGGGTCGTAGACATTGCCGTTCCTGCCCGACTCTTCCCAGCGCGCCAGGCCGCTGGCCAGGACCTGTCCGGTCGCACCGATAGTCACGGTCACGCCCGGTGCGTCGGAACCGGCGTGGACCACACGGGCCCGGGCCGTCGGCGAATTCTGGAAGCTGTCCTCGTAGATGATCAGGCGGAATTTGTCCTCATCTGCGGCGGATTGGACAAGTCCGGTGGCCAGGACGGTGAGGCTGGCCCCGGCAACCATTTCGAAATCTTCGGTCAAATAGGGGGGCACCAGGAGGGGGTCAGCCCCGGCTTCATAAAATATCAGGGTCACGGTGCCGGTGTTGCGGCTCGAGTAGGTGCTGTTTTCCCCGTATTCCAAGTTTGGGAGCCAGAGAGATGCGGAAGTATTGATATAGACGTCGACCGCTCCGGCGTCGGGCGAGGCGTGGACTACCCGGATCTTGGCCGTGGCCGCGGGGGGAGCCTCGGTATCGTCACTGCTGCATCCGGCGATGACCAATCCGGCCAGGATGGTGGCCGCTGCCAGAACGAGTGCTCGCTTGAACATTTCCAAACTCCTTGGTGCCTTGAAACGCCTGCCCCTGGGGAACATCAGGTTAATGATGGGGGTTGGGGTTCGCAATTCCTTTCTGAGGTGGCTATGGTTCGCTAGGTGGGTGGTTTCGGGGTTGGATCTTGGGGATCCATTTTAGCGGTGGTCCACTTAGTTTTTTTTCGACGAGAAAGTGCCCGGGACTCATTGAGTCTATTTTGTTTGTTTTAAACAAGTTAAGATTTTAAATCTTCCCTGATGGATTTTTGCCGGACTGCACCCCACAAAACCACCGCTCACAGCCTTGGCAACCACCGCCCTACGGTCTTGCAATAGGCAATATAGTCTTGACC